>JBEBGW010000500.1:0-2480 GCA_040081025.1 Pyrinomonadaceae bacterium
GCCGGGTGCCGAATATCCTGAAACGTGGCCGAAATACCGAGTGCCGCGGTGTAGTCATAAGCTCCGAATTGGATCGATCCGCATCGCCCGCGAGCCGCCTCGACCAGTCCCGGGATGGCGACGCGTCCGCGTTTGTCGAAGATCGCGTCCGGTGTTTCGATCATCAACTCGATCCCGATCGAGTCTTTCTTTAGCTTTCTGTCTTTCTCGATCTTCGAAAGGCGGCGAGCTAAGTCCTTTACCTGCTTCGCATCCGTTACTTTCGGCAGGGTCACAACGAAATTCTCAGGCAGATCCCCATCCGTTCGATCGAGCAAGGTTGATAGAAACAGCTCAAGCGTTCGGATCGCACGGCTGTACGTTTCCGGTGCGAGCGATTTGATGCGGAAGCCCGTAAACGCTGTCGTTCGCCGTTTCTTGAATGCGTTCGCCAGTTCCGTAGCGGCTGCCAAGGCGTGTCCATCTTCTTCCTCTTCCGAACGGAATCCGTAGCCGTCTTCGAAGTCGATCCGGAAGTCCTCTACCGGTTCTGTCCGCAGCTTGGTGAGAGTTTTTTGATAGACCGTCCATGCGAACCAAACGGCCCGGTCCTTCTTCTTGACCTTCTCGGGAGCGGCTTTTAATGCCGCTTCAAGCTCCTTCACCGCTTTCGGAAACGTCGGGAGATATTCGTGACCAGGAAGATGGAAAACGGTCGCAAATGCCGCGAAACTCGGGGCATACGCTTTCATGGAACCCAGCGCGATCCGTCCGAGTTTTCGCGGGATGTCAGCCGAAAACCGATCCGCTCCGCCGTAAACGACGTGCACCGGAACCCGAGCCGAACGGTTCGTAGAGGACACTTTGTCCTTCTGATCTTTGATTATCAGCCGGACGCCGTCATCGCCGTCTTCCAGGATCTGTTTACTCATTGGAACCCATTGTAACCGAAGTTACTTCGGGGCAGAGGCTGGCTGAGCGGGTGTTTGGCGGATGCCGGTGTACTGTGACGAAGCGATCTTCCAACTGCCGCGTTCCTTACGTAAAACCACCGTCGCCATCATCTTTCGGGCCGGCATCGTTTTTCCATCCTTACTCATCGCGAACGTCAACTCGACTATCGCGACCGCAGTGTCACCGTAAACGCGGGTCGAACGGAATTCCTCTGCAACGGCTATATCAAAACCTCCGCTCTTTTCCTTCTCAGTCGGAGTGTAGAAAGAAAGTACCTTTGCTCGAGGATCGAACTCTCCGATCGGCGAGATTTCGATGAAATCGCTCGTAAATAAGCGATCCAAGGCGGCCGCGTCGTAAGCCGATTGGGCCGTGGTCATCGTATCGATCGCGATTCGTATCGCGGTTTCGTCTTTGCTCTGGGCGTGGGCGACAAAAGTGGAGGTAAGTAAGAGTGCGAGAATGGTCAGATATTTATAAGTCATTGGAGTCTCCTGATTTCCTCTGACTTTACGGCAGTGTGCGGTCGATTGTTCCAGCGGAAATGACCTAGAAGATCGCATCCATCGCTTCGTCGAGATTCTTGACGCCGATCACGCGCATTCCAAGCAATTTCTCCAAGCCTTTCTTATTCGATTCGGGAAGAATCAGCTTCTTGAAGCCAAGAGTCTGGGCCTCGCGGGCACGGGATTGAGCTTGGAGCACACCGCGGACCTCTCCGGTCAGGCCGACCTCGCCGAACATTGCTACTTCAGGCGGAACTTGGATATTGCGGAAACTCGACGCGATCGCGGCGATCACACCGAGGTCGGCCGCAGGTTCGTCGATTTCCATTCCACCCGCGACATTCAAGAAAACGTCGTCGCCCGCGAGCTGAAATCCGAGGCGTTTCTCGATCACGGCGATCAGCAGCGAAGCGCGGTTCTGATCAAAGCCCTGGGCCATCCGCCGCCCGGATCCGAATTTAGTCCCGCTCACCAAAGCCTGAACCTCAACCAGCATCGGACGCGTGCCTTCCATACAGATCGTGACGACCGAACCGGTTGCATTTTCCGGCCGTTCCTGTAGGAAAAGCTCGGAGGGGTTCGACACCGGGATGAGCCCTTCGTTGGTCATTTCGAACACGCCGATCTCGTTGGCCGCTCCAAAACGATTCTTCGTCGCGCGGATGATCCGATGGTTGTGATGGCGGTCGCCTTCGAAGTAGAGGACCGTATCTACAATGTGCTCAAGGGTTTTCGGTCCGGCGATCGAGCCTTCTTTCGTCACGTGGCCGGTCAGGAACACGGGTGTGCCCGACTGCTTGGCGAACATCATGAACTGCCCGGCCACGTCACGAACCTGCGAAACGCTGCCGGGTGCGGATTCGATCTTTTCGCTGAACACAGTCTGGATCGAATCGACGATCACGATGTCCGGCTGAAGTTTCTCAGTCTCTACCAGGATCGACTGCAGGTTCGTCTCCGGCAGCAAAAAAAGATTCTCCGCCGCGATCCCGAGCCGCTCGCCTCGCATCTTTATCTGTCGTTCGGATTCCTCTCCTGATA
>JBEBGW010000153.1:0-9404 GCA_040081025.1 Pyrinomonadaceae bacterium
TCCCGACGTTCGACGAGTTCGTATTGAGCAGAAAGCCCGTCGTACTCGCCGCGGGAAGGATCAGGTCGTAAGCGGTCGTGACATCTGAGGGTGCTTGAAGCTGAACGGTATTTGCGGCCGCAGCGGTCGGTGTCGTGCCTTCGGTGAGCTGCAAGGCTCCCGCCGTCGATCCCGAAGTGGCAAAGCCTCCCGCAGCCGTCAACGTATCCGTGGTCTTGTTGTAGGTCAGTCCCGCATCGCCAGCCGGAGCGTCAGCGCCGTCGGCGAAAATGACCTGAGTGTCACCTGCCGTGATCGCACCGCCGCCTGCCGACGCCCAAGTGCCGTCACCACGCCAAAAAGTTGACGACGATGCCGAGGTTCCCGAGTTGAGGTTCGTAACAGGGAGATTTCCCGTCACGCCAGCAGAGAGCGACACCTGAGCGCAGGTGAGATTTCCATTGGCAGCAATCGTGGTAGCGTAATTATTTGCCGAGCAATCGGTAGGGTTCGCTGCAAGGGCTGTTGCCGCCCCCGCCGTGAGGCTCGCTGCGGTCCCCGTCGCGTTCGTGAGTACGATCGCCGATGGCGTTCCGAGTGCGGGCGTTGTGAGCGTTGGAGAAGTGCCGAATACCAAAGCCCCCGAGCCCGTCTCGTTCGAGATCACTCCCGCCAACTGATCCGATGTCGTTGAAGCAAACTGCGAAAGTGGATCCGCAACCAGAGCATCGCCGCCCCCTCCCGGAGTAGCCCAAGTGCCGTCCCCTCGCCAAAAGGTTGACGACGAAGCTGACGTTCCCGAGTTGAGATTCGCGACGGGGAGATTCCCTGTCACGCCGGCTGACAGACTGACCTGAGCGCAAGTGAGATTTCCGTTTGCCGCGATCGTCGTCGCGTAATTATTCGCCGAACAATCAGTAGGATTCGCTGCAAGTGCGGTAGCCGCTCCCGCCGTTAATCCTGACGCGGTTCCGGTGATGTTCGTGCCGGTCAAAGATGAAGGCGTTCCGCCTGCTCCGTTGAATAGAACAGGAGCACCCGCAGAGCCGGTATTGACCGCAAGGGCCGTTGCGACTCCGGTGCCTAGTCCTGAAACTCCCGCCGAAATACTTGGCTGAGCGCACGTCAAGTCGCCGTTTGCCGCGATCGTGGTCGCAAAGTTATTGGCTGCACAGTCAGTTGGGTTCGCGGCTAATGCCGTCGCCGCTCCGGCCGTTAACGATGCCGCCGTTCCCGTCGCGTTCGTGAGTACGATCGCCGATGGAGTGCCGAGGGCCGGTGTTACGAGTGTCGGTGAGGTCGCAAAGACTGCCGCTCCCGATCCCGTCTCGTTGGACAACACGCCCGCCAACTGAGCCGAGGTCGTCGACGCGAACTGCGAAAGTGGATCCGCAACAAGGGCATCGCCGCCGCCGCCGCCGCCGCCGCCCGCTGCATCCCCCCAGGCGGTGCCGTTACAAAACCGATACTTGTTCGACGTTGTGTTGTAATACTGATATCCGCGTTTGGCGGAGTTACATGTGCCCGCCGCCGTATCGTTCGCCTTGCGCCCGATATATGGAATTCCCGTGGACGAAACTCCCGACTGCGCGACAATTCCACCGCAGAAGAACAGCAACGCGATAACCGCAAAAAGATTTATGATCGATGCTTTACGCATTTCTATTCTTCCTCCCAAACCCAAATATCGATCGGCCCTGTCTCTACGATCGCGTAGATCGGGTCACCCGATTCGGATGTAAAATCCTTCCCTGGAGCTATCGGAAAGCAATCTTCGAATGCGATCGGATCGCCTAGATCATCCGTAGCCCTTCGGTGAAAATAGACCGTCTCCGCGGCTTCGGCAGGAATGCTGATCAAAACCTGCCGACGAGTTCGCAGGTCGGTCACAAGTGTCGGCTCATCCGTCACGGATACTTTTCTGGGATCTCGTTTATTCGTAGCCATGCTTCAAACTCCTTTTAGGTCGCAAATCCGCTCGACGCCCAACCAGCACCGACTTGTGCGGCACCGCCTAAAAGCGATTCCCACCATTTCGGCTTCTTAGGTTTGTTGATTTCCATGCCGTACATCTGGGCATAGCGGTTATAGTTCGAATCGCGCCGATCCTGATCAGCCTGACCGACGCCGAGATATCTACCCGGAAGGCCCGCAAACGTATCTGACACTTGCTGCTCGACCGCGCCGGCCGCATCGCGTTCACGCTCGGACTGGTTCTGCTCATCGATCGCGCCGATCAGGTTTGCGTTGTATCCCTCTTCGCCCGGCTTTCCGCCGTACGCAAGGCCTTTCCCGATGCGTCCACGATCCGAGCGAGCCTTTGCCTGCTCGTACATCGGCATCACGATTCCCGCGTTCGGCATCTTCGCGAGATCGAACGGAGTCTTGCCGGAATACATGTCCCAAAGCTTCTGCTGGAACGCGTTGTATTCCTGCTCCTGCGGACTGATCGTCTCGGCCGCCGTCGCCGCGGCCTCCATCTTCGGACGATAGACATCGGCGGGATTGGACTTTTTTGAACCCATTCAGGAACCTCGGGTGAAAAGACAAAAAGCCGCTTATTGAAGCGGCTCGACACGAAAAACGAAACGTGCCAACCTCAATAAACGGCTATCGAACGGGATATTACCTTGATCGAAAAATTGGTTGCGGGTACAGGATTCGAACCTGCAATCTGATGGTTATGAGCCACCCGTAGAACCAAATCTACTCACCCGCCATATCTTGTGAAAGAACAATCCTATGACTACAACCAAAGGTATTTAGCACTCATGGCATACGTCAAGCGATAAATCATCAATACTCCTTTCGCCATAGATCGGTATTTCCTAACGACACAAATCCATACTTTCCAAGCAGCTTCTTCACATCCTTATCCGGAAAGATCACTGCCGGGAAATTATCGGGGATCTCCGAATCGAGAATATCGAACACGCCTTCGACGATGTTTCGATTGCGATGTACTTCATTAAGGAAGACAGCGTTCAAATGGAAGAGTTTTTCCAGATGTGCAAAACCTACAAGCTGCTCGCCGAGAAAGACTCCATAGAAAGTGCTTTGCGCGGGATTGTGAGGCATCCCATTGCCGAACTCCGACACATAGGTTTTTTCAATCAAATCCCATTCCCCTGCCTCGAGCGGACGAACGATCAGATCTTTCGGATACTTAGCCATTTGCTTAGAATTCCCACCCGGAGTCAGGCTTGCGGTTATAGTGCCATATCGCCGAATCATCATCGATCGAATGACCTGCAAGATATCGCCGATTCTCTATCTTCATTGGCCCGGTCAAATTGAATGTGCCTATGGCCTGCTCTTCCTTGAAAACATGGGATGTCTTCTTTACCAGCTTCACCGGTCCGTCGACACCATTCGTTCTGCCCCAGACGGTATCTCCGACCTTTGACAACAAGGCGACTCGGCGGCCTTCGCCATTCGCACCCGCTGGCATCTGATGCGTCTTCGAGCAAAAGAACCAAACTCCATTCTCGAACTCAAGTCGATAAAGAAACCGAGCGGAACCCGGGATCGGCTGTCGAACAACATTCTTTCCTCGGAGATCACTGACCAAACCATCTCCCCATCTGATCATTCCCTGTGGAGTCCGCTCGACCTCCCCATCAAGATCTACACGCCAAACCGGAGTATCGAAGCGAAGACATCCACCACCACCAGGCGGCGGAGGGTCTTGCGGAATACCACCGCCACCGATCGGTGTCCCGCTGGTCTCGGAGGTTGATGACTGAGCGTCTGTTGGATCGAATGTAGAGTCCGACCAAAGATTATATGTCGGCCCGAGATATATCTTGTCGAGCCTGATTTGCCGATTAACTGCAGTCGTTCGCGTAAACCCAAAACGCAGCCATTGCGAGAAAGGCAATGTGTCGCTCAGGTTGTAGTTCGCCGGGATCCGAAGCGTGAACTGGTTAACGATCAATGATGAACCCTGGGCACCGACATCCAGGCCGCGCGAGTATGCCAATGCTTGCTCGTTCTCGACCGCCGGCGTCGGCAGGGCGGGTTGAGGCGTCATATTTACACGAGCCCCGAAATCATCGAAAACAAAATTGTTCGTTCCGCGGATGTCCGCAACCTGCCAGAAGTTTCCGGCCGCTACATCTTCGCGATAGATCTTAAACTGAATGAATCCACCGCTCTGGGCACTGTTGTAGGTGACACGCGGATAACTAATCGAGTTTCCGGGCAAATCATTCGCGGTATCGAAGCCATCCGGAGCATCGGTCACATTCAAGATCTGTGAATACAAGGTGTTGCCGCTATCATTGACGGCAACAACCATATAATTCAATTCTTTTGTGCCTTTGATCCCGACAATCTCGTGATCGAGAACGAAATTCGATCCTTCTATCCATCCTTCCTCGCTTGCGGTCTTATGCCAGATCCCGCAGTACATTTCGAGATCGGATGGAACGAGGTCGGCGGTCATAGCACCGAGAATGAAATGGATGTACCAGAGTTCGCCGGGCTTGATGTGATTGTTGCGAAGCTGAAGAGCGATATCGTATCCGGGTGCCGCGGCTGCTCCCCACACAAGCTGTCCGTTTGTACGGTCCCAGATCGGTATCTTGGCGTCGGCGCCTTCATTTGCGGCATAAAGCGAATGGCCCGAACCCTTGAGAGCATGGGCGGCATCTAGCGTCAGATCTACCAACTCCTGTTGTCTGAAAAAGCCAAAACATTCATGGTTCGTATCGCCTGCAGTTCCGGGAAGTGTGCCCGGAACTGTGTACGCCATGTCAGAGTATCGAAAGTCCGAGTTTGGAGCGTAGTTCACCCCGCCGGATCGGGCGGGGTTGCTCGGAGCGGTCGACGGCAGAGGGATCTCACCTGATTGCAAGGCCATCGTGAATGCGTCGAACGCTTCGCGCGTCTTGGCATCTGCACGGCCCAAAAGCCATTGCTCGTACCTTCCGGCTACATGAGGCTTAAACTCCTGGTTATTTTCCATGCGTTACGGCACAAAGACGGACGATGATTCGCCGCTGGTTTCAACTAGCTCGATACCGGCATCCTTACCGGTCGATGTGATGGTGATATCGATCGCGTGCTGCTTTGCGGCAAGTATATTCGGACGGCGAAGAATGGTTTGACGTATCGGTAATGCGGTCGGAAGGTAGGTATCGACATTCTCAAGGGCCGCTTCATTGAAGTTCTTACAAACCTTGATCTGTATCGACTGCGTGTTATCCACTCGGGCGATAACTTCGATCTCGCTTATCGTGTCCGTCTTAGCCTTCGACCTCACATCAAGCGTACGGATCTTCGCGACCATCGCATTGCCCTGATCGAAACCATGAAGAATAAGGTTTGTTCCGGAGTTGGTGGCAAAATAAAGCTTCCCGCCGATGATCGTCGAAGATATAAGGTTATCGGCGAGACCGATCATTCCGGTCACGTTTATCGGCGGGCACCACTGACCACTCGGAACATGGTAGGCCATGATCTTTTTGTCATAAGCCCAGATCTCAAGCTGGTTATCCGTATCAAAGGCAGCTATCACAGGTCTCGCCTGCGTTTGATTGCTCCAACCTTCAAAATCCTTATAGACCGGGTAAGCGAACTCTACATCAGGCTCGCGGCCCGAACCGAGACGCACCGGCTTGCCCGACCATGCGATCACGCGTCCACCCATGCCGATCGCGGCATTCTGCGGGAATAATACTCCGGTATTTTTCCAAATTTGCTGTAATTCTAGCGGTCTCGGACCGCCAATGTACGTTAAAACGCATAACGTATTACGTGAAAATCTCCAGTACACACCATCCGAACCGTCAAGGTAGAGCGTGGCGGATTCGGTCGGAAAAAGCGTCTGTTTCGGCGGGAATGAACCGATGTATGCCGGCACACCGACATAGATGATCCCGTTCGTGTCCTCGACGAAAAGCGTATCGTTGAGTATCCCCGCATAAGCGAGATTCGAAGGCGGCGGATAGGCGTCGAATGGGGCAAGATCCTGACCAAAGAGAGACTCGGTTGTCCAATGGATCTCTACGGCCCGCAGGATTCCGTCGATCGCATGACGAACGATCAGTGCTTCATCCGTAGCCGTCGCCGTCGCATCGTCGTTGGTTTCCGCATTAAAAGCATCGGTGACCTCCACGATCCATGAATCAAGCTTTCCTGCGATCTCCACCCGCCTGCCGACATCCGACGCTGTAAACCGATCGGCAAGCGGCGTTGCACCATTCAGCGTAAGTGTCGTATCGCCGTTCGTAATGCTCGCCTGGGCTATCGTGCGGGTGTAAGCAAGTGTGGTTTCAGCGACCTCACCGCCGAGATCCGTCTTCAATTGATAGAAAACAGGAGCATCGCCAAATCCAACCTTAGAAACACCGATTCCCCAATAGTCTTGCCCCGTTGCAACGACAGGAAAGGGCTGGATCACCGATTGTCCGCTAAGCGTAAGGGTATTTGATGGAAGCGAGGCGAGTGATACTTGCCCCGTCGTCGAATCGATCCGCCAGGTCACTGTAGCGATCGTTCCGTTCATTCCCGTATGACCAGCACCCGGGGAAGCTTTCGGATAGATCGTCTGCGAACTCGGACGTGCCTGGCTCGCCGGAAATGCCGGCGTTACCCACGTACCGCTTGATTTTTTGAGGTATCGAAGAGTGGAATCGGCTGAGACACCAAGATCTACACCGTTGAATCTGACGGCGCCCGTACCTGTGAAAGCTAGCACTCGCTGAACCTTGAAAACACTCCCTTCTCCATAGAGCGAATGATTTCCGAGGCCGGCATAGCCTTCGTCCGTAAGAAAGAACTGCCAGCTGCCTTTCTCTGATGCGGGATTCTTGTCAACGAATTGTCCGACGCAGCGAATATATCCCGCGCCGGTGACGATCACATTCTCGGAACCGACGCCAAGGATATTGGCAGCGATTGTACGCGGAACGCTCGATGCGTAGCCGCCCGACATATTCCATTGACCGAGTATGTTCTTCGACATCTCACGTAGTTTGAGCGAACAGCTTTTTACATCCTTCGCAAAGGATGAATCTCACTTCTTTCTGCAGGTCGCCGATGAACACCCTCTGAACCTCACGGCGCGGATCGCGTGCAACACCTTTGGCCGATCCGGGCTGAGCCGACATGATCGACGGACATTGGCATAATGGAGCATCAAGCAAGTTAAAGGCATCCCGGTAAGCTCGATATTCTGCCGAGAGTTCATTCGACTCGGCAATGATCATCGCGTGAAGGAATCTGCCCTGCCAGAACAACGACTCTGCGAGTTGGTTGTAACCGATCTCGATCGATTCGCGGATCCCCGGTTCGGCACCAACAGCATTCCGATACTGAGCAACCGCAACCGAATCCGTGACCAGCGGTTCGAGTCGTTCGCGAGACTCTTCCTGTAGCTGTTTATCTTCGGCCTTCTGTTCCGGCGTGCGGGTGAGTACAGCGTGTCGATCAAACTGCGACGAGTCATGCGGACAGGTAGCGGAGAACTCCGCATCGTTATAGATTCGATTGCAAGCTGCACAAACTACCCTCATAGCCGCTCCTGAACCTCCATGATGTCGCTCACCGGCGAGACCTGCATCCCACCCGCTCTGATCGCATCAAGATCGGCATTACCGGCCGCAACCAGCGCTTGGGCGATGCCGACAAGATTGTCACCTTCCTTTAGGTTCCAAAGTGGTGCGAGCTTTACGATCGTCGGCAGATAAGCCTCGGGCGTCCGGGATGCTACATCGGTTTCGGGATAGATCACCATCGGCACTTCGCATATATGCCCGGTGAACTTTAATTGTGAATTGACGATCGACCAGTACAGCGAAACCGGCGAAGGCATATCATTCTCATCGGCCACGTTGTGCGCGACGGAAGCAAACTGACTGATGGTGTCATTCCGATAGCTGTCGATCTCATCCGGATCGGCTTCCTTGCCCGTCAGTTCCGGACCGCCGGGAAAAGGAATAATGCGCGGAATTCCATGCTTGCCTAGGTATGCAGGTAGCAGGTCGTCATGATCCAGATCTTCGAAATCCGCAAGCTCGCCCCAATAACCATGCTGAGGATTCTCCGCGATCGCTTTGACGACTTCTATCGTTCCGTAAACACGGGATCTCGTAACTGCTTCTGCAAGCCTTCGACCATCAGCAATAGCGCCACCCCAGGTCTGGGTGGCGTTGAGAATATACTTAATCATATTCTCGGTCTCGGTTAGCTTTGCTGCTGTTGCGAAACTCATGCTGGTCTATGTGTTGTTCGGATCGACACCGGGAACGACCGAATACCCTGGCCGTCCATACTGTTTTCGGCGATAGTCATTCGCTGCGATCTTGCGGATATGCTTCGGCTCTACGCTCATGTCGAGAAAGTCACGCCAACGATCCCGCCAGTCCGCGATCTGACCTATAAAGATCGGTTCGTTCACTTTCCGCCACTTGTACCACTCGTCAGAATCGTCCCGGACAAGCGGCAAGCATGCCATCACCGCTTCGATCTTGAGCATCGGCAGGAAATCCGGCGGCAAAGGGGTTCGAGCATTCAATGCGATCAGTTTGAGGATCGGAATACGATGGCGAACTATCCAAACGGCATCCCGAACCGACTCGTGTGCCAGGCTGATCTTCACCTTCACACCATCATCCAAAATCATCCCGCCGAAGAAAGAACAAACCGCATAATCCCTGATCGCCCGGGCCGAGTAATACTCGAGCGGCACGATCGATATTTCTCGCCACACCTGCCGATCGTGAGAAGCTTGTAGCTCCGCCTGCGGTAAATACTTCAGCACCATCGGCTCGACTTCCCTGACTCCGTTAACAGTCAAGATGTAATCATTCCCGTCGATTCGATTGAGAACGCATTGAGATTCGTCGGTTCGATGGTCCCGCTCCGACACATTAAGATCTCGCGAATAACCGCGAAGAATATCGGTAAGCTTGTCCAGAATGTCCCGATATCGAAGCTTCTGCTCAGAAGGCCGACGCATCGCCGCTCTGATCGACGGAAGCAGATCCTGCGGCGTCTCTTCGCGCGTCGGCGTCAGGTCGGTCGCCGGAGCTGTCACATCGATCCGATAGGTCGTAACTGAACTTCCTGCCTCATTGAACACCGTCAACGAAGCAAGATAATTGCCCGGAGCCTCATAGATATGCTCCGGGCTTTCATCCTTCGAAACCGAACCATCGCCAAAACTCCACGCAAATCCCGCGATCATTCCGGTCGATTGATTCGTGAATTCGACCGTAAGCGGTGCATCGCCAACTTGAACATCGGCGATGAACTGCGATACCGGTGGATTTAAGACGGGTTCGGGCATGGTTTATTTTGCTGGAGCCGCTTGTCCACCAGCTTCGAGCTTCTTCAACCGATCATCGAATGATGCCTCTTGCTCTTTCAACCGCCGATCAAGCTCTTCCTGCGATACGAAACCTTCCGGAGCTTCGCCA
>JBEBGW010000154.1:0-9386 GCA_040081025.1 Pyrinomonadaceae bacterium
TATAAGAGACAGTTAATAAGCAGAAGAAGTTACAAATTCAGTAAATTGCTTATTTTCGAGAAGGATTTCCCGGGTCTCGGGGAATTTAAAGGATGCAACCTCTAGCCCGTCCAAAGATGGATCGCGAAGAGCTGTTCATTCTCCGTTACGCCGGCTTGCGTGACCAAGCGTTACGGCTGACCGACCGCGACGCTGCCGAGGCCGAAGACCTCCTGAACGACGCATTCATCCATTTCACGCTCAGCCAGACGCTGGTCGAGAGCATTCAGAATCTGGATGGCTATCTGTTTACAATGCTCCGAAACCTCCGGCTCTCTCAGGCGAGACGCTTGGCCCGGACGCCACAGGGGGATCTTTCACTGGTCGACTACGAGTCCAATCCGCGAGACAAGATCAAGGCGGAGGACGAGTTGCGGGCGATTTGCCAATACGGGTGCGTGCGTAAGGAAGCTCGAGGGCGGGAAGCGTGCTGATAGTCCGGTTCTTTCACGGGTACTATCCGAACGAGTCGCACAGATCCTGCGAAGCCCAAGGTCCGCAGTGGACAACCTGTTGCAGACGGCTCGAAGGGAAGCAAAGTCTTCAAAGCCGCGCCTGATTCACTGACATTCCTCCACCCGCCGGCACGATTTATCCATTATTAGATCCAAGTCAAGCCGCGCCGAATCCAATCAGTCTCACTCCCGTAAGTACTAATATTTGTCGACGATCTCGTTTGCCCAGCGAGATCGCTTTTTGCTTTGCAGATACACCCGGAAAAAATATTGCTTGTATTTACCAAAGACTCGGTTTAGTATTCCTCCACCAATCGCCCGTAACTAACCTTTTGTATCACGCAGCGTGGAGGTGCAGTGAGTTTTACGAACAACCTACTGATGAAACTCCAACGATCGGTCCGATCGGCGAATCCCGCTGCGTGTTTTGTTTACCCCATGGAGGAGACGTATGCCCACCATCATCGAACGCGCTTATCATCGGATCTTACATCTCGCTGGACCGGCTAATGCAGCCGCTGCTGCCTGGGTCGGGAGTGCACCGCAGGCCCATTCCGTAGCCAACCCGCAGGTGCTGCAGCACGCGAGCGGCACGCCGATCGTAAACCTGCTGCAGCATGGCGCGATTCCCGCGAACGCGTGGTTAGTGTCGTCATATCCGCCAACCGCGGCCTGCGTCGGAATGCTGAATCTGATGGGATTCAAAAGGATCGTATACAGGAATGTGTTGGGACAGCCTGCCAATTACAACATTACGCAAATGGCTGTGCAGAACGGCAACGCGTTCATGTGCCAATTCGATAACACGCAATACGCGGTAGAGCCGGTTCCCGGGGCGTCCGGAAATGCGGTTGTTCCGCTGCCGACGATTCAAGGAGCGTTTCCGTTTGCCGGAGCAGCAACGAATCTGATCGATGCGATGCAGTGTGACATTGAGGCGAAACGGAGTTTTGCGATGATGATGCCTTTCGCAATAGCCAGCATCGCTCACGGCGGAATTCCGCTGAACCCGAATCGGCATAACAACTACCTTGGGCAGAACGTCGCGAGCGTGATGGTGGATGCCAACTGGAATCTTCTGTATTGGGGCCTAAACAACAACTCGGCCCACGCGACCTTTCATGGGGAAACCAATGCGGTGCAGGCTTACCAGGGTGCTAACGGAGGTGCCGCGTTGCCGGCTGGCGGGAAGTTATTCACTACCCTGGAACCGTGCGCGATGTGTTCGGGTCAGCTCGTTCATTGTGCGGGCCTCGGAAATCAGTTTGAGGTAGTGTGTGGTCAGAAGGACCCGATGGTCCGGCGGTCGGCCCTGCAGGCCGGAGGAAACGTCGATGGCCAGACGGGCAATGCTCGGCAGGTGTCGATGACGTACTCAAAGGCACCCGCATTCACGACTCAGCGCCAAATCCCAAGCGAGATGAAAGCGGGGCAGGACCGGATCAACAACGATGCGAACGCCGTCGCGACAGCGTTGAATCACGCGGTGAATACGATAGCTGCCGTACATGCGGTAGGGGCAGGTCTTCCGGCTCCGCCACCCGTACCTCTCAGATTGCCTCCACCCATTCCGACAACACGGTACCTCGAACAGTCGCCCGCGAAGTTCGCCGACATGCAGAAGATCCTAGAAATGTCCGCCGCCGTCTGGCTGCCGGCCGCGCAGCGACAAGCCTGGCGAACCGATCTGCAGGCATTCCTACAAGCAGTGCACACGGCCGTGGGATGAAATGGTCGGGCTGCTTCCTATTTCGGAAATCGAGGGTCTCGCATAAGACTAGAAAATTAGCTCCGAATAGTTCCGGAGAAAGATAGAACTACTTTCATGGATGGAAACAGCTTGGATCGCGGTGATCGGGACACTCGCAGGCGCGGCTCTCGGACAAGGTTTGGCACTCCTGACTAAGAGGATGGAGTTGAAGCATGCCTCAAGAAAGGAGCAACGCGAAGCCATGCTTGGGGGAGTTCGGGAATTGCAACTATCGGTGCTGACCTACAACACTAATCTGCTGAGGTACACGTCCCGCATTCACAAGTTACGAGCTGAGATTGACGCCGGCTCGCACTTGCGATTTGATGCGGCAGATGAGGCAATGCTGCCATTGACGGAACCATTGGCAAAGGTTCAGTCGCTGCAGCTCCTGTACGCAAACGAAATGCAAACCGAATGGACGGCTATCGCGCAAGCCTATGATCGACTCATTACGGCGACCGACGCGTTTCTGTCGAAACAGATCGACGTCAGGGAATTAACCGCAGCGATTCACGATCTGTCCGATCGGTGCATGGACTTCGTCGCCATCGTCACCCATAAATACCTGTTTATCAGTGGCACGCCAACCCTTCCCGCGATTCGGGAAGACGCAACGAAGCCGGAGGGATCTGTGAAGACAGACTAGGTTTCACCTCTCTGAGCTATTAGGAGGCGTTCGCCTTAAGAAAATCTTGCACAAAGGTATCGACGTCGCTCTCGGTTCGAATCTTATCGCCGATGGATTCCGAGGCCGCAGCCTTTTCGAGCCCCGCGTGGATAGAATCGGACTTGTTGGCGTGTAGCTGGTTTCGACCTTTCAGATAGAGAGCGAGTAGGCGGAGAATACCTCTCCTTATTATCGACGCGAGTGCTTCATTTTCCACGGCACTCACGAGCGTGTCGTTGTAAAAACTATCGATATCGATCGAACCGTGAACCAGGTTGCTTCGCACTTTGTAAGTGTTGCGAAGAGTTTGAAAGATCTCGTCGCGTTCTTGTTTTGTGATCCCGACGAGTTGGCTGGCATATAGCGGAATGCGACGACTGATCTGCTTATGATCGTCGGGATTGAATAGGGCTTCGAGCGAAACCATCAAGTGGATCAACCTTTGAGCTTCGTCCTTCTGATCGAAGCTCGACGTGTAGAACTCGATCGAGACGAGCAATTGCCGGCCGAGATTGGTATGCTCCTCAAGACGCTTCTGGGTCGCGCCAAGGCCGTAGATCCACGCCCACGTTTCGATCTTCTCAAACTCGTCCTTTCTCAATGCATAGAACCTGTTTCCACCCGCGTATGGAAATCTCTTGGCTTCACCGACCGGAAAGGTAGGGTACAAACGGTTCACCCATTGCGGCGAATACCTAAGGAACCGATAGTCCTGCGTGATCATGCCATCTTTGGCAACCTGCAGGACGCCGACCAGGTTGTTTAGCGTCTCGTGAGTAGCGTCGATCGCTTTACTATAAGCCTCCGGATTACGTCGATCTCCCTCGATCTCGGTCGAAACGAAGAAGTTGCCTGTACCCTCGGGATGAAACACAGCTTTGAGAGTCGGGTTGTTAAAGATGAGTCTTATCTCGGCATCCGAATAACGTTTCACCTTTATATCGCCAATCAAGAATTCATCGATCTCCGATTCGAAGTTGAAGACGTGACATAGCATTTCCGTTTTGAATTCTTCGGAGTAAATTTGCTTGGTAAGGTCGTCGAACGCGGCATCGAAAACTTCTGGATCGAACACGCGACTCCTGATAGTCGATTCTGCAGCGGTATTGATGAACGCGGTGCCAAGGTATGAAGCCAGCATGGTCGCGTTTCCGCAGCACTTTACGAGATGTTGGTCGGCTGCCAAGATCTCATTCAACTTTGCATCGACGCGATCTCCGTCAAAGCCGGCAGCTTGAAGGCGGGCTTTCTGTTGTTCGAAATAATCATCACCTACATCCGCCGTGACGGCTGCGATCCACATGCCGTGAGCGACAGAAAATACATTTCCCTGATATTCGTGTCGGAGGTACGGATCTCTTTCTAACAACTCAACGGTGATCTGGATGAAATCGCGAAGAGCGGATTTCAAATGTGGGGAGCGTTCGCTTTCTGGAACCATGTGAAGATTTTACCGCACAGAACAAAAACGCCGACTCGGAAAGTCGGCGTTTTACTTCTCTTCACCGTCATGAGGTAGCGAGAGTTGGAGTGTTTACGGGGATGCGATAGAGCGATTGAGGTCAAGGGTAAAGTTCGAGCCATTTCAACTTGCCATCGACACGGATGATATGGATCGGTGGGGCGTCGGGGTTTCCTCCTTTCAGGAGGAAAAGTCGCCTAAGAAGAACTAGAAAAATGAGAGGTTTCGACTCAAACTAGGTTGTGATCCCGCCCACGCTACTCAAAAAAACTTTGACACTTGGCATTCAGTGATGGTGCGTTCTCAATGAAGACCGAATCAGCACGGATCGGAGCAGCGCCCAGTCGCCTCGCGTGCCTCCTCGCCCGATTCGACTTCAAATAATGCTTACATAAAAAAGGAGGAGGCTTAATGTCTTCAAATACCGAAGTGCTCTCGAATTGGAGCACCCTGATAGAGAACTTTCAATATTCCCCACAACGTTTTTACGAACAGGTCGCTGAGGCGGTGGAGCGGAAACAGATGCCTAACGCGAAGATCGGCAAGACCAAATTTAAAGAAGGAAACTTCTTATCCGCATATCGCCAGTACCTGATGGTAAATTGCGGAAAGGAAGATTTCTACTTCGCGATCTGCGGCGGGCAATTTGGAACCGGGTTCTTTGTCTCGTACTGGCAGCTGCAGAGACCCGACGGATGCCTCGTGCAGCTGTTCTCCGGGTTTCCGCTTCTATCGTCAGTCGCTAGAGCGCTGGCGAAGCCCTGGACTTATTACCGGGCCGACACTATCGCAATGTTCAACACGGCCACCCACAGCGCGATCATGGAAGTCGTCGACTCGATGACCTCCGCTGCGCAGGGAGTCCGGGCCCTGGCCGACAATGAGAGGAGGCCTGAATTGAAGGGTACCCATCCCATGAATTCTGCTGCTCAAGGATCTAGAGCCCCATCCGGTGCGGAACCGAAGCCGGAGCTCAAGAAGTATTTCGAAAACACCTAATTTCTATAGATGGCGGAATACTTGGCAAAACGCAACGGAACGATCCCTGCACTGAGCAGAGAAGAACGGATGACTCGCCAATTCTACGATTGGGAAAAGCGAGGCCGAGGTTGGCAGGTGTGCTCTTATCCTGTCGACCTCGAGCCGCCGTTCCGTCGAGTCATCTTCTACGATACGTCTCCCAAACCAATATTCGACGACGGCCGGATTCCTACGTTCTGGAGCAAGCTGTTAAGCGGAACTCCAAGTGTTCCGCGAAGGGATCCAGCCGAACCGTCTGAGGAGGAATTCCTCGCCTATCTAGCAGAACTCGACGAACCGGAGGCGTGCGACTACTACGACGAGGAATTTATTGAACTTCAGTTGATCCTTCCGAAGGATCAGAAAGTTGCCAAACCATTCGTCGACAAACTTGTCACGAGTGCGACCTTCTGCACCAATCCCATTTCGTTCGAGGTGATAGGAACCCCTAAGGAAGTGGTAGTCCAAATGGCGGCGACGCCCCGCGATCTGCCCCAGCTTCGATCGCAACTGGCGGCTTATTTCCCGGATGCTCGCTTCCGAGAGAACGGGGACAGCTTCCTCGAATTCGCGTGGAACGATGCGGATGGTTATGAACAGATCGTCGACTTTGGCCTATCGAATGAGTTCATGATCCCGCTTGATACCGTATCGAACCTCGATCTGGATCCGCTCATTTCAGTGATCGGAGCATTGAATGTGCTCGAGACCGGCGAAGTTGGTGTGTTCCAGATTCTCTTCCAGAAGGTTCGCTCCAATTGGGGTCCCGAGATTCGCGATTCGGTAATGCTCGAAACCGGCAAGCCTGTTTTTTCGGACGCGCCCGAACTCGTAAAATATGCGAGCCAGAAGGTCAGTTCGCAGCTATATGCAGCTGTTATACGTGTCGCGGCGAAGGCTTACGATCGGGAACGCGTCTGGCAGATCGTCCGTGGATCTTCGGCAGGAATGTCGCAGCTCTCAACACCGAATAGTAACGAGCTTATCCCGCTCACAAACCAGGATTACGATCGCGAGCATCACGAACTGGCCTTGTTAAGGCGGCTCTCATTTCGAGTCGGGATGATTCTTAATCTTGATGAGCTTGTATCTCTCGTCCATCCGCCATCGATCACTGTTCGTTCTGAAAAATTGACCCGCGACATGGCCGATACGAAGGCGGCTCCGGCGCTAACGCGGGGACACGCGTTCGTTTTGGGGGAGAATGCGCATCATCAGGCGACCGCGACCGTTTCACTCTCAAATGACCAACGGACGCGGCATATTCATCTAATCGGTTCGTCAGGGTCGGGTAAATCTACGCTCCTTTTAAGCCTTATCAATCAAGACCTCGAAAAGGGCGACGGTATCTGTGTGATCGATCCGCACGGTGACCTCATCGAAAACGTCATAGAGAATATTCCAGAGGGTCGGCTGAACGACGTTATCCTTTTCGATCCTTCCGACTCAGAATTTCCGATCGGCTTCAATATCCTCCAGGCAAGGTCACCTTTAGAAAAGTCGATCCTTTCCTCAGACCTGATCGCGACATTCCGGCGGATGTCGACCAGCTGGGGCGATGTGATGGATTCAGTGCTTGCAAACGCGATCCTGGCTTTTATCGAAAGCTCTCGTGGTGGTACCTTGTTCGATCTTAAACGATTCCTTGTCGAAAAAGAGTTTCGCGAGGAGTTTCTGCCGAGTATCAATGACCAAGCCGTTCGATACTTCTGGGAGTACGAATTCGAGCATCTCTCCGGGAAGCCTTCGTCTTCGATCCTGATCCGCCTAGACGCATTTCTCAGGCAGAGCTTGATCCGCAATATCGTTTGCCAGAAGGAGAACAAACTGGATTTTCGAGGGATCATGGACGGGCGCAAAATTCTCCTCATCAAACTGTCGCAAGGCCTGATCGGAGAAGAGAATGCGTACCTGCTTGGCACAATGCTGGTCTCGCGGCTCTACCAGTCGGCCCTGAGCCGTCAAGACTCTCACGACCGCCCATACTTCTGGCTCTATCTGGATGAATTCCACCATTTCATCACCCCATCGATGGAGCGGATTCTCGCCGGTACCCGTAAGTACAACTTGGGGCTCGTGCTCGCCCACCAGGAGTTTCGCCAGATGCAGGCCCGCAGCCAAGAGGTGGCGAGCAGCGTTCTCTCGAACTGCTATACGCGGATCTGCTTTCGGCTCGGCGATGCGGATTCGAGCAAATTCGCAGATGGCTTCTCGTTCTTTGATTCCAAATCGCTCCAGAATCTCGGAATCGGGGAAGCGATCGCCCGTGTCGAGCGTGCAGATTACGATTTCAATCTATCGGTCACACCCGTACCGGACGTCGCGAGAGGCTTGGCAAAAGAACGATCGGAGACGGTAGTCCGGAGTTCCAGACAACGCTTTGCTCGCACGAGGCCTGAGATTGAAAGGGAGATCGATTTTGATAGGCCCAAGCGACGGGCACCTGAGCCTGAGCCGCCAAGGACGTCCAATAGGCCCCAACAGAAGGAAGGTCGAAACGACAATGTTGGGGATACGACGAAGAGAGAAAGCCCGGAACCAAAGCCTCGTCAAAAAGATGCACCCAGCGAACATGGTTATCTTCAAACTCTGCTCAAGCGGATAGGCGAAGATCACGGATTTGTCGCAACGATCGAGATGCCCGTTTTTGGCGGAATAGGAAGAGTCGACGTTGCTCTCGAACGTGATGATATTCGCGTGGCGTGTGAGGTCGCGGATACCAACGCCACCGAATATGAGATCTTGAACATTCAGAAATGTCTGATGGCTGGATTCGACAGGATGGCAGTCATTTCAACGGAAGCCGCTCATCTAAAAAACATCAGAAAGCGCGCGGAAGTGATCCTTCCTGGTGAACTCATTGAAAGGACTCACTTCATCGCGCCGGAGAACTTCCACCTTTTCCTGCAATCGCTTACGATCATTAACCCGCCGGTGCCCGAGGAGGCCGAAAAGGTTAAAGGCTACGAGGTCAAAGTGACGGTAAAAGACACTCCGACGGCTGAGGATTCGGGTAAACGCGGCGTTATTCGCGATCTTCTCTCGCGAGTCGCGAGACGCAGGAAAAAGAACAAGGAGTAATGAAAGTAAAAGGCCAAGGAGGCATTGCTCCGTTTGGGTATCGATGGAGTAATGGACAGCTTGTTATAGACGACAAAGAAGCGGCGGTACGACGGCTAATGTTTGAACTCTTCCTTAAACACCGCCGGAAGAAAGTTGTCGCGAGGATTCTCAATGATCTCGGCCACAGAACTCGAAATGCCTCACTCTTTTCCGACACGACAGTCGATCGGCTATTGAAAGATCCAATCGCCAAAGGCTTTCGAGAGATCGATGGTCGGCCTGAAATATTCGAACCGATCGTATCAAAAGATACTTGGGAAGCTGTAAACCGTCTTCTGGGAAACGCAAAACCTCCGAAGCAGTCGCCCCATCTTTTCACGGGACGGGCATTCTGCTCCTGCGGAGGCAGGATGATCGTCTCCGGAAGTGTAGTTAAGTATGTCTGCGTGGACTGCCGCCATAAGATTCTCGCCGAAGATCTTGAGTCGATCTTCCTTTCTCAGCTCAGTAAGTTTCCTTCGTCTGAATACGAGGAGATTTTTGAGCTGTGGTCAGACCTCTCTGCGAAGGAGCGAAGAATTGTTGTCGAGCAGATATGTGAGCGAATCGTGATCGACCGCGCTGCGATCGCGATTCGCTTCGGACTCGGTATTGAACCGATTCCTTTTAAAGCGGCGAATGTTGAGCAACAGAACTCAGAGGGCAACGAAACTACCGAATTACATCGAACAACGCCCGACTTTGAGGAGGTCAAGAAATCGCGACTTACCGAAAAAGAGGCCGCGACCTTTCTGGGAATCTCGGTTTTCACGCTCGCGCGCAGACGAAAAGCAGGGGAGATCGGGCATTTTCGGGATGGGCCGCGAGCCTTTTATTCGAAAGAGCGGCATCTGAAGCCCTACCTTACCGAACAGAACAAGGGGAAAC
>JBEBGW010000501.1:0-2470 GCA_040081025.1 Pyrinomonadaceae bacterium
GTCGAGACGGTCTTGAGATACTTGGGATCGCTGCCCTGGAGGCCTTTGACGAACGCGGATCCGAGCAGCCCGGTTAGATACGGATCTTCGCCCCAGGTTTCCTGTCCGCGGCCCCAACGCGGATCGCGGAAGATGTTGATGTTCGGACTCCAGAAAGTGAGGCCCTTATATCTCTGCCGTTCACCGTTGCGTGTGTACTCGTGATGCTTGGCGCGCCCTTCGGTCGACGTAACATCGGCGACTTGCTGGACAAGCGGCGCGTCGAAGGTTGCCGCCAGCCCGATGGCCTGCGGGAAAACGGTCGCGACACCGGAGCGGGCGACCCCGTGCAGAGCTTCGTTCCACCATTCGTATTCCGGGATCCCAAGCCGCTCGATGCCGGACGCCGCATTCATCATTTGCGAGATCTTTTCATCAAGCGACATCCGTGAAACGAGATCATTCACTCGAGTCTCAAGCGGGAGTCTGGGATCTCGGAATGATACCTGGGCGTTAGCTATCGGGATCGTTCCGAGCACAGCGCAGAGCAAGATGAGAGCGACAAATAGTTTCACGATCCTAGATCTCATAATTGGATATTCGGTTGAATGGCTGGTTCGTTCGGGGACGGATGGAGGCTCGGCTCTCTCGGCAGGCTTACCCTTCGGGTGAAATTGTCTTGGAAAAGGTTCTCCACATCACGCTCGATCTGCTGCCGATCCAAAGGGCGGCCAGTTACCATCAGACGTTTATAGGACTCGGTCAAACAGTTCCCGATAACTTCCCGGGAGTGGCTCCATTTGTAGATCAACTGCTCGAGCACGCGCGAATCCGAGTGCTGCGGGATGAAGGTCGTTCCGAGAAGTTCGAGGCGTTCGGATGTGATCTCGGAAATGATCGACGGATTGTTGAGAAACCACCAGCAGCCGAACGGCATCAGGTTCGAAAACTTCCGGGCGGAGACACACAACTCGTGCTGATTTTCCCGCGAAAGAAACGTAACGAAGAAGCGCAGGTCCGGATTTGCCGAGCAAAGTTTCTCGACCGATGAAACATCGGCCCGTCCTACGCCGTCGCCTGCCGGGCCTAGCGAGACGTTGACACCGCGGCGAACCCCGATCATCAGCATTATCGGAAGCGAGAACTCACGAGCCAGCGGTAGGACCACCTCTTCGATCAACTTGGTGCGAATGTCACCGGAAGGATAGATGAACGAATCCGGCAGAGACGCGGCAAGGTACAGCGGTTTCATTCGCTCGACGGCACGGTCGAGGTATCGGCGAAGATCGGCGACCGCCCGGCCGCCGAGTTGGGGCGAAATGTCAGAGCCCTTCGCATTCAAGTAATCGCAGGTGCCGGGCCAGTCGTTCAGTGGCCGGTCCATACGCAGGGCGGGAAGGAACCGGCCGTCCATCGTTCCGGCCGCATCCCACGCCGCGATCTCCTCGTCATCGAACGGATCGTTGGTCATCACAACAGATTGAACGCCCGATAGTTCAAAGACGCGGTCGACGTGAACTTCCGGATCCTGTTCGGCAAAGTACGCGCGAAGATCTTTAAGAGAAGCATGAGCTGAGTCGATCCCGAGGGCGTTGATCACGGTCAGGACCCCGCGTGCAGCCTCGGACAGCGGCGTGTTGTTCACGAAGATGGCATCGTAAATGAGCTCCGCCTGTTGGCTGCGAGCGAGCCCGAAGAAAACCGCGGGCGACGCTTCCGAATGACGGAAGAATTCGGCTACGAGATAGTGATACGTAAGCAGGTTATCGATTCCGGAAAGGCTCAAACGCTCAAACTCGGCAGGAAACAGATGCGTGTGAACGTCGATCACCGATGTGCGGCGAACAACGTCGGCCACAACCGATTCGAGATCAGCGACGCCAATGAGCTTCGAGGCTCGTTCGATATCTGATCCATTGGTTTTCGTATCCATTGTTTACCTAATACTACTTGTGAGCCTCGTCGAACAGGGCTAATTCACGTGCCATCGAGTCAAGCAGGTCTTGGAGGGCGGTGTCGAACTCGGGACGCACCGCGGTTAGAATTGCCGCGACGGAATATTAACTGACGATCGTCTTCAATAGTCTATCAGTCTATCGGGTTCTCGACGCGGCCCTGATGTACTCCGGCGGCTGCGGCGGATCGATCTCTACGCCTTTACTTATCGACCAGCCGCGAAGCCAGTCGGACGTCGGAGAATATTTGTCCGGTTTCGCGTACACCGGATCTTTGAGGGCTTCTTCTACCGACACGAACTTATATCCGCGCGACCTGTACATATCGATCAATCGAGTGAGATTGTCTGCCGTCACCGCGTTCGCGTGAACAAGGAGGACATGCGCGATCGGGCGACCGAACATTTTCTCGGCTGCTTTCTCCCGATACGCAACGTCGGACTCGGCGAAGCGGACGTAATCGCTGCTGATCTTCCTTTTTTCGTCTGCGTTCCGTGCTTTCTGATACGCGAAGAGGAACATCCAATCTTCCGTCG
>JBEBGW010000155.1:0-9380 GCA_040081025.1 Pyrinomonadaceae bacterium
AACTTCTATTCTTGCATATAGTTACGGGGCCAACGACCTAGCTTGACGGTAGTTCGTCGGACAACTTTAAGGAGTTATTATTCATGGGAAATCAAGCGACAGTGGTGACCGGTGTCGAATCGGTCGAGTGCGACGGCGTTACCTTTCCAGTACGCACGGGCAGAGTGATCTTTTCTGGTTCGGACATGTCGGGAGAAAGAAATGTAGTCCAACGACGATTTCGTGTTCTCGACGCCAGCGATGCAGGCCTTTACCGGCCGTTCTTCGAGACAGACGCGGACGAAGGGCGAGTGTCTGTTGCCTTGTTTTCCAAGGCGCAGGAGTGCGACATTTTCGGGAAGCCCGTTAACGGGGACGACATCGAGGTTGTTCTGATCCTTCCTAGTCGCCTAGTCGAGGCTATCGCTCGGCGCAGTCTTCTTGCCTCGGGCAGTGCCTAGCAACTCTAAGAGCCTTCTCTACGGGCTCTTTTTTCGATATCTCTCACTGTGAGAACTAGAGGCGATCTTAGATGAAATTCAAAACACTTCTCTCTTTCATGGGCGACGCGGAAAGACTTATCGAGACTGCCGCCGACGCTGTCAACTCGTTCTTTGTCACGAGTAACGACTTGGTTCTGGGCGCGAACCCCTACACCGGATTCATCAGGGACTCGCTCCTCAACGAACGAAGCTTCCAGATCACGACCGGCGGTGGCTCGGTTGCGGCGAACCTCTACAAGGTGGAACAGTATCTCCCGTATCTAAAGGCCAACCGGCGGATCCCAATCAAAACCCTCCTCGACAATCGCGAAAAAGCCCGCTCTTTCATCATGGATGAAACGCCAGGCGATAGGTTCGTCAGTTCCCCATCATTTCTAAAGCTTAGCCCGCTTACATATTCAGTTTACTGCTCGATGGCCAACCGAGCGGAAAATGCGACCAACGAATCACGCCAGCTTGCGTCGTTTTTCAACTGCATCAACCTCTATCATTTTTTTCTGGACGAATGGCCGAAGTACGAGTATATCGCGGAGGGCCATCCATTCGTCGCTTATAAGGTTCAAGGGGCCGCGCTTTCCCTTATGCAAAAGCCTGCCCCGGAAATAGACGCCGTGTTCGACCTTGCCGACTCCCGGATCATTCCACCGCAGATGCTCGGGATCAATTCGGACCGGGACGAGTTCGCTTCATTCCAAGACCGTCTCGACAACATCTCTAAGGCTTTCAGGCTATTCGGCCGTTCAAGACTTCCTAACTTGATCGAGGCTTCGAAACTCCAGTATCACAAGAATGCCCGCAACTATCTTTGGAATCAGATCGGATATTCGGGTCAGGAGGGCAGCAAATCGGCTCAGCCGCTCCGCTACGACCCGGCAGGTTCATGTTCCGCTCTTCAGATACTTCTGCTTGGTTACCGCTCACCGATGGGCGGCTACGATCTTCACCCCTTTCTAGCCGAGCATTCGGAGCTTGTGCTTCGCACCTTGAAGCACGTGTTGGGTTCTATGAATTCGACCGGATCGTTTCCTTACGGTACTCCGTTTTCATACAAACCGAATGGAATGGTCGGATTTACGACCTCGGTCAACGGCCTCTCGGCAATGTCTCACTTTATTCTGAAGCTGCTAGCATGCGCCCGAAAAGCGGAATATCCCGCTCGCCGCTTTTTCGAATCTCTCTTGACCGAGAATCAGAAGGATTTCGAAAAGTTATTTGCTCTGGCGTCGTACTTCACGAGCACCGTCCGGACCCTCACGACCTCAAAAACGAATGAAAACCTCCTCGGTCACGATCTCGTCCTCAAAGGTTGGTCGACGGACCGGGCATTCGATCCGGGAAGGATCGAGTCTTGGATCACGATCGAAGTGCTTAGATTCGCGATCCATCTGAGGGAGCTCCTTCAGGAATATCTCCAGTTCTTTGTCGGCAGCAGTTTGGGAGCAACGATACCGGTCGGCGAACCGATATGGCCGTACACCGGCCTTGCCGATATCCTACACGTCGAGCCGGACGACTCGAGTTCGCCGATCCTGATTGACCCGGACGGAAAATCTGGTAGGACTCCGGGGGGCGGCGTGGCGTTCGAGCAGGAGGAACTCATAAACTCGCCAATACCTTTTCTGCATTCGAAATTCAGCAAGTTCATGGAAAAGGGGATGAGTGCAAACCGAGAGTGGTCGCAGGAGGTCTCTTCCGTGCTTTTATTCGGCCCGCCCGGCACCGCGAAGTCGACCACTGTCAAAAGTCTCGCGCAAAAGCTTAACTGGCACTTTCTCGAGATTTCGCCGAGTGATTTTATTATCGATGGTCTCGATCGTATCGAACAAAATGCCAAAGAGCTTTTTCGCAAGCTCTCCACGTTGCGAGAAACTGTCATCCTATTCGATGAGCTCGATTCGCTTTTTGTAGATAGGGATTTTTTGGCACCGGAAAGCATGATCAACTTCATCGTCCCGGCAATGCTTCCTAAACTGCAGGGACTCAATAAACGCGCAAAGAACCAGCGGCTTCTCATCGTTGTCGCGACGAATTTCTATGACCGCCTTGATGCAGCAATGGTGCGGCTCGGTCGAATAGATAAGCATCTACTGGTCCTCCCGTACAAGAAGGAAGCACGGATCGACGTCCTCAAGACGATCTCGCCGGAGATCGCTGGACTCGATGAAGGGGGTCTAGCCCTTGTCGAGTCGGGAACCCAGTTATTCGTCTTTGAGGAGCTTCAACAGCTGGCCCGTACGGTCAAAATGACCGATGGTAAGATAGACGAATTCGCCCCAAGCTCCATAAACCCGAGCTGGTATCTCTCCCGAATTCCTGACGAAAACTCGAGCCGAAAGCGAACCCGAGGCACGACAAGGTTAGCTGTCGAGGTCTACGAGATAACCGGACGATTAGTGAACGATCCTCGTACCTTGACTCCATCAGTTACGTCCGAGACAATTGTTCAAGCTCTGAAAAGACGAGCGAGTTCTCTTCCTAAGGATGAGCGCGAGTGGATCAACCTCTGCGAAAGCATTGTTTACTCGTTGGAGAATGTCCGTTAGTCAAGACAGTCAACGATTAGGCCCGCGGGCTATGCGCGCGGTTCGCGAAATAGTGAACCGTCGCCGTCGTAGCCACGGGTCCAAGTACGCCCGTCTCGAAACCTCGCGAAAGGCTTTAGCTCGGACGGTCCAATCCGGTCGGCTGCTTAGAATCCTTGAGACTGCAGTACTTGATCGCGAGACTGTTCGATCCATCGCTTCCCGTTCATATCACCACTACAACGGTTTCGACAAGATCGTACTGAGCGCCGACGAACGCAATGGCGAGGAACTTCGATTGCATTTATGGCGGCTCGAAGGAGCGGCGGAGTGCGAAATCGGGAATGTTCACGATCATCGTTGGGATTTTTGTTCGGTTATCGTTTCCGGCTCCTACTCGTACGAGACTTTCGAGGCCTCGTCAGCAGGAGACAAGATGCTCGAATACGTGCATAGATCGCGCCAGGGATCCGACAACTACGCTCCGCGCCTGGTCAACCGGTCAAGGCTTCTGCGAGTGTCGGCGGGCCTTATCGCGACCGGGGAATCATATTTTCTTCCGAACAATGTCCTTCATCGAGTGAAGCCCGAGGCGGAAGTGACGATGTCGCTTGTCGCACAGGGCCCACAGATATCCCCGACGGCCCGAATTTTTGCGGATCTGGACTCACCCATGCCCGAGCAGATCGGGGCAACTCCCTTCACGGATCACTTAATGAAGCGGAAGATTGAGGAAGTGATCGAGTCGATCCTACGGTAGCGAGAAACTTTCCATAATCATCTACAATTAAAGCTCCCATTGCGGCTTCGCGAGGCAAAGTTTGTATGCCGAATTTCGAACCACGATGAGAAAGGTCCGAAACTTGAACCGTCTGCCTTCGTCGTGATACCCGCTCGTGAGGAAGCAGTAAAAGGGCAATTGCACCGCACTCCCTCGAGCATCCGGAGAAAACACGACGTTGATACAAATTTATCACCGCTACTATCTTAGGAATCGGTAGCGGCCTTGGAACGCATCGGGTATCCAGAATCAAATGAAATTCTCTGACGTCACCAAAGATTCACCCTACTTTATAAACCGCCGAGTTGGATCGGTGCTGGCTTATGTCGAGGAGCGCCTGCTTCCCGAACACGTCGCCAAACGCATTCTCCGGCGAGTCGAGAAGGCGAAAGAAGGAAAGATCTCCGCAACGAACTGCGGGAGATCCTGCAGGAAGCGAGCGGTTTGGCGTATATCTTCCTCGCCCACAAGACATTCGTAGAGGGCTCCCGGGCCGCAAAGAACGCCGTGGACACTTTCCGAGAGCTTGGCATTCCGGGCTTCCAGATCGGTTCGGCCTACTTTTCCGGCCGGAATGAGGAAGTCGTTCGCGGTGACCGTTTGGCAAAAGAACTGCTTTCGGAGGTCGAACCCAGGGTACGGTCCATCATACTCGAATCCGAAAAACTTTATCAGGTGCTCGAACCTTACAAGATGATCATCCGGGAGCGCTATGGGGTATCTTTTTGACCAGAAGAAATGCCAATCTGACCTCAAGAATTTCTTCGCGAAGGAGAAGGTAAGCATCAATTCTCTCGGGTCGAAGGTGAACCAGACCTTCGAAGCGAATGTTTTCGCCGCGACCATCAGGTGGTATGAAAGCAAAGGTTGGAGAACGACCATCGTGAGTCCGTTCGTTAACGGGAACAGTCAGTTCAAGCTCAAGTTCAACACCCGGGGACGTCCCTCAAACTACAGCTACGCGGTCTGCGAAAAAAACGGCGAAAGATGTCAGATTCGTCACCAGCTTCGGGTCAGCACAAGTTCCTTCAATCCGACGAATTCCAAACCCGCGAACATCTGCTGCGACGTGGCGGTGACGCGCGATGTGGATGTCGACTTTTACGGTACGGGAGACGCTCTTCCGAACGGCGACCTGATCTCGTTTGCGGAAGCGAAGCATATGTCGGCTTTTGCCGAACTCGTTGCTTCTTTTGTAGGCCTCGTTCACGAGCTGAAACCGGCGCATCTCAAAAAGGTCAGGAACCGGAGGTGGAAGTTAGGCGACCATATACCTCCTTTCTTGAGTCTTAGCGGGACGATGCAAGGCACGGCTACGGGGCTCGCCGAGACGATCGAACACCGGAAAATAGATATCGATATCTATTCGTTCGACAATCCCGTCTAAGTCCTCCGCGAGCACTCTCTGCGGTATTCAATGGATCTCCCGCCCGCCGATCCAGGGGATCCGTTCGCCTATCAACAAGGCAACTTGAGATCGATCCACTTCGCATCCGTATCCGCACTGAAGCCTTTCGGAAGCGGCCCGCCTCGATCGCTCCGAGCATAGTTGATCCCCGTCCGCTGAGGGCCGTGAGCAGGTCGGTAAGGGGTATGTTCCTTCGATATGAGCCTTCGCCTTCCTGTGTGGAAATCATCGCGGGGATCCCCTTAGGCAACACCTTCTCGACAAGCGTCTTGGAAGTGGCGTTGTGACTTCCGTGATACCCGACCTTCATAAAAGACTCGCACGACCGAATGTGCCGTTTCTCGACACAAAACTGTGAAAATCCTTTCCGCCGGGGTGCAATGTTTCCGACTGCTCTGGTGCGTGTCTATTTGGTGCGCTTTCGCTCAACCGGCGATTGTTAGATTGTGCGAGATTTCTTCCGTACCAGGGCATCGCGGGTTCATTAGCTTCTTCTCTCTGTAACATCCCGAGCATGCCTTGTTGTACGCGATTGTGCTTGACATAGCAAGCCTTTGCTTGATAGATTTAGCATCATGACGAAGCGAGAAGAAGAGGGGCCGAAGAAACTGGGAGCATACCTCAAGGCCTTTCGCCAGCGTTTGAAATTGACGCTCCGTGATGTCGAAGAAAAAACCGGAATCTCGAATGCGTATCTTAGTCAGCTCGAAGGGGGAAAGATAAAGAAGCCGTCGCCGCTGAAGCTTAACGACTTATCTACACTCTATCGAGCTAGATACTCGCAGATAATGAAGCTTGCAGGATACCCGATTCCAGATCTCCGAGAGCCCACACACTCGTTGTATGCGCGAATCGGCGAGACGACGCCGGCGGAGGAAGACGAACTGGTCGAGTATCTCGCATTTCTCCGAGCAAAACGCTCCGGAAAAAAGAAGTTATGAAATGGTCGTTCTCTGAAAACCTGACATTGAAGGAATGTCCGAGACAATGGTACTTCAGCTACAAGTTAGCGAACTCGAAGACCAGCGTGCCGATACGAAAAGAAGCCTTCTATCTCTCCAAGCTAAGGACCATACAGTCTTGGCGAGGCGAACTGGTGGACCGGGTGATCAGCGATTATATTATCCCATCTATACGAGTCTCCACTCTATCGCTGGATGATGTTCTTGAGGAAGCTCGCAGGCTCTTCGAGAAACAGCTTAGCTTCGCCCGGCAACAAACCTGGCGCTCGCCAGACATTAAAACAACTCATAAATACTATCTCGCCTTGCGCGAATTGGAAGAGGGTAAGGATATCACCGATGAACTCGCTCAAGCCTGGGAGGACATTGAAACTGCCCTGAGGAACTTCTTCTCGATGGATGAGCTTTGGGAGATCTTGAGAAAGGCGACGGTCCTAAAACCGCAAGAACGGCTTGGTTTTCGACATTACGATATTTGGGTCACATGCCAACCGGATCTGATCGCGTTCTTCCCCGATGATCAACCCGCACTATTTGACTGGAAAGTGCATCGCTATGGAGTCAAGGAGTATAGGACCCAGCTTGCTCTTTACGCACTGGCATTGACCCAGAGTTCGTTGAAGCTGAGCTATCCAGAGCTTGCGAAAGTAAAACCTTACCTCATTCCGGTCTACGAGGTGCAGCTGCTTACTAATAAGCTACACCGCTACGATCTTGAGGATTACGAGGTCGACGAGATCAAGAGCATGATCAGCTCTTCGGCACGAAGAATGCAGATCATCATCGACCCGAAAAACGAGGTAACCAGTTATCTGGACATACCCACGACCGCCTACCCGGACAAATGTCTCAATTGTAATTTTGATCCCATTTGCCGCGAAGGTTCGCGGTGGCAGGAGAAAATAGAATGGCAGGAACCGAAACAAACATCTTTGCTTTTTTGAATCTAGACGAACTTTCGTCCCGCTATCGCCTCTATCGGATCAAGGGCTTAAACCATAACAATGGGTCAGCCGCGGACGAATCGTACCGGAAAGAGAATTCGCTCATTCAGAGGTTAAGTTACAAGCTTCAGTCCCCCGTTACCACGATAAAAGAGGGCGACGACACTTTTCTTGTGGTGCAGGAAGGCTCCGCGAAGGTCCCCGATTCCATCGAGGTCGTCCGTTCGCGGGTCTTCCTGGAGCCCATCGATAAAGTGTTCGACCTCGACTATACACAACGAGATCCAAACAACGACCGGATATGCCTACGCTTCTTGCAGTTCCTTCTGCGTGAACCTCTGAACCGCGACAAACGACTGTGGTCGCCTGCGCCGGGTAGGCCCTTCTATCACAATGTTCCCGCTGATACCCGCGAAGGGATCCAAAAACTTCGAGGTTTCAGGCCGAGGGTCATTTCGACACCCGATGGCGGCATCGGCATCTGCGTTGACGTGGCTCATAAATACGTCAGCGAATACCCTGCTCCTCCAAGATTGACGCGGCGAGATTTCAAAGGGCTTGACCGACGCCACTTCATCTATCGCTTCGGGCACGACTGGTTCGAGATTCGAGCGGATTTCCTCGACGACCTTAACATCAGCGAATCGACCGTCGATACGGACGATGGTCTGATTAGCACACTGGAATTCATTTATAAGCACACTGACAAACCCTTTCCCGACGAGCTTATTAAATTGCCGACCGACGGCTCGGCCATGGGATATAGGAACAATCGGGGAGAGGTCCGCCGAGCCCCGTCTGGGCTCGCGTACTTGGTTTACGGGCCGCACGACCGGATCATGAAAAAACTCCACCGGCACTCCATTCTGGAGCCGGCTGAGCGGCGGCGCTTGATCAGGCAATTTGTCGCGGACCACCTCAGCAAGCTTGAGTTCGGGAATACTCGGCTTCAAATTGCGAATAAGCCGCTCGACGCTCCTTCCCGAAAATTCTTTGTTCCTGATTACGAGTACGGAGATGGTCATGTTCTTTCCGTGCGGGGGACTGATGGAGCTCAGCATGTTTCGCTGGACAATCTTGGCGAGATCCGGCTTTCGCTGCTGCAGAACGGACCCGGGTTTTACAATAGGAAGCCGCTTAAACAGCATTATTTCTTCATGCCGTATAGCGTTCATCTCAGCTACGGCGAGAAACTGATCGCGGATTTGACGCAAGTCACCGATCGCTTGTTCCCGCAGGAAAACGGGTACTCTCCAAAACTCGTTTTGTACGAGGATCGTGGGGAAAAAATATGGCCCGTACAAGCGGCTGAGATCAAGAAAGCTGCCATGGCCAATTGTGCCGAACCGGGCTACGCCGTCGTTATGATCCATAACTCGGAAAACAGACGGACCCGAGAGGAGGACGTCCTTGCTGCCGCGGTAGTTAAGGAGCTGCGAGAGCTCGACTTTTACGCAAGCGTCATCCACACACCTTACACTCGTGAATGCTACGTCGTAAAACGAGGGTCCGACGGTCGGCCAAACTGTGAAGTCGCCCGGGGAATGGGGACCAAGCTTCGCGACTATCTTCAGGGTGTCGCCTTGAACAAGGTCCTCTTGAATGATTTTCGTGTCCCGTTCAACCTGGCAACCCCTCTCCACGCCGATCTTACTATCGGGATCGACGTCAAAAGCCATACCGCTGGCTTCGTCATTGTCGGAAAAAGAGGCGGGAACATTCGTTTTGAAACAGATCCTGACCACGCTGACAAGGAGAAGATCTCTTTCAAACGAATGAAGCGATGGGCCAAGGAGATCTTGCGCGATGAGGCCGAAGAAGCAGATGATCCGATCACGCATATCGTGTGGCATCGAGACGGAAAGTTTCATCAATCGGAACGTGAAGGGATCCTCGAGGCGTACGCGGAACTAAAGAAGGCGGGTATCTTGGCTGACGATTCGACAGTAACTCTTCTCGAGATCCATAAGAGCTCTCAGAACCCATTCCGCTTGTTCGAGGTCAGCCAACGTCAGGATGAACCCGATCAGGTCTGGAATCCGCAAGTAGGTTATTACTACATGTGTGGAGGAACGGACGCATACGTCTGTTCGACCGGGCGCGCATTTTGGAAGAGAAGGAAGGGAACAGTACAACCGCTACACGTCCGGTTCCTCGTTGGCGGCCTTGCGTTCGAGAAGTGCCTTGAGGATATATATTTTCTGACCTGCCTTGCCTGGACCAATCCGCGCGATTGTTCACGGGTTCCGATCACGACAAAGCTCAATGACAGGATACTGGG
>JBEBGW010000156.1:0-9370 GCA_040081025.1 Pyrinomonadaceae bacterium
ATTAATCGGATCGCTTGATATGTGAAACAACCCGCTCAGATCGCGGTGATCGTTGATCAAACCGACCAATATTTCTGCAAAAATGACTGTCGGAAAACCCGAATATATAGCCTTCGTGTAGCCGGTGATCATTTGACCACGCTTCGACAGAAACCACTCGATCAGGCTGTGGCTCGTGTCGAGTTCCCTGCCGATGATCGAGCTGCGGATGGTCAGACAATTATCCTGTATCACCTCACCGCTGGATTTTGTTCGACCGTAATCGTCATCGGCATCGGTCGGGTCCGTCTCGACATAGTTTCCTTTGCTCCCTGAAAAGACACAATCCGTGCTCATCGAGATCAGCCGAAAACCGTATCTTGCCGAAAGCTCAGCCAGCTTTCGCGGCAGCAGCGTGTTGATCTGCACCATCCGCTCGGGCGTCGAGGCGATCTGTTTGATAATGCCAACGCAATTAATAACGACATCGGGGCGAATTCGTTCGAGGGTGTCTTTCAACGCACGCTCAGAGGTGACATCGACGCCGGTAAGCAGACGCTCGCGATCGAAAATACCAAAGCGTTCTACCGCCGAAAACTCGCGACGGATGGCCGCAAAGACGTCAAATTCCCGCCCGAGCACGTGGACGAGCTTATGGCCGAGCATTCCATTTCCACCGAGAATGAGAATTCGCATAAGAGATCGAACAATACTACCGATCGGGATCCGCGTCCCCGATCATACTTGCACATGCCTGATAGACTTCGTCCACGGTTATGAGATCGAGGCATTCATGATGATTGAAACAATCCGGCGTCAGGCAGCCTTCGCATGCAACGCTCTTTCGAAAGACCTCATGATCGGCGCCTACAGGCAGCCAGCGATCTTTCCAATCTATCGCCGCAAACGTCGCGACACAAGGCGTGCCGACAGCGGCGGCGAGATGCATGGTGCCGGTGTCGTTACCGAGATAAAGGCTGCATCGTTCTAGCAGGGCCGCCGATTCCCTTATCTTCAGGGCTCCAGCCGCATTCGCCCCGGCCTGCCATTTCGCGACGAGCCGGTCGCCGACCGCTTTGTCTTCCGGCCCGCCGAAAACGATCGGATACACAGCAGATCGGTCGATCAGCCTTGAAACGACATCGGCGAATCTACCTTCCGGCCAGACTTTCGATCTCCATTTGCTCGCCGGAGCGATCGCCAATAGCTTTCGGCCCGTATGTCGTTCACCTACTTCGTTCTCGAGCCATGAGATCGCTGACGCGCGTTCCTTCTGATCCAATAGCAGGTCCGTGCGCATTTCCGACCCGCTGGTCGGCAGACCGATGCTCGCGAGCAGGTCGAGCAGAAAATCAGCCTCACGCGTCACTGTTGGCGTAGGCTTTGGGATCGGCAGCGTCAGCGCATTGCTTCGAACATATTCGGCACCCAGCACCTGTCGTATCCCGCACAAACGAAAGAAGCTAAGGTCACGGTCGATCTGTATGCCGCTTCGGATCCGCGGCATAAGATAGATGGCGGCGTCGAAACGGCGCTGCCGGATCTTAGCGACAAGCGAGATTAGAGCAACCCTCCGCCGCAGCGGGCCGAGGTTTGTCGGATATGCCAGCGTCTCATCTACGAGCCCGCTTGAAGGGAGAACATCGCGCGGCGAGATGTAGTTCGGGTTCCGCATATCGATATTCGTAAGCAGGGTCAGATGTGCACCGGGGAATTTGTCACGGATCGCCCATAGGGCCGGGAGAGCGATGAGCGTGTCGCCCAGATGCCCGATGCGAAAAATGAGGATCCTTTCTAAGTTCAAGCGTTTGCAGTATTTCCGTTCTCGATGAGGGAAAGTTCGAGGTCGGCGAGCTTTATTGGGGTTGTGCCGATCTGTTCAACGACCAATCCGGCGGCAATGTTAGCGAGTCGCGTGGCGGTTCTCAGATCGGCTCCGGCTCCCAGCGTGGTGGCCAGCGTTGCGATCACCGTGTCACCGGCACCCGTGACGTCATAAACGGTTCGAGCAAGCGCAGGAAAATGCACCTTGTCACTGGCCGGCTGGAAGAGTGTCATTCCCAATTCGCCCTGAGTGATGAGAACGGCCTCGAGATCAAGATCATTGAGGAGCTGCTCACCGGCGGTATCGACCATACTGTCGAGATCTTCTGGCAAACCGCAGGCATCGGCCGCCTCGCGTTTGTTCGGTGTCACCATCGTCGCCCCGCGGTATTTTGCATAGACCTTGCCCTTCGGATCTACGAGGATCTTTTTGCTCATGGATCTGGCCGATGCGATCACCGCCGACAAAATGCCATCGGTCAGCGAGCCCTTTGCGTAATCGGAGACGATAACCGCATCGACGTTTTCGATCAATGCAGACAGGCGTTCGATCATCGCGCGTTCAGCGGTAGCATCAAGGTCGGTGTCGAGTTCCTGATCGATCCGGGCCACCTGTTGGCCGTGTGCGATCACACGGGTCTTGACGGTTGTCGGCCGGTCCGCGACGGAAAGAAGGTGCTCTGCGGCGACACCCGCCGAGGCGAGGACGCCCGCCATCAGGCGAGCCTCATCATCCTTGCCAACTACACCAACGAGCACCGGCTCGGCACCAAGGCCAGCGATATTCACAGCAACGTTCGCTGCGCCGCCGGCAGCAAGAGTTGTGTTGTCCAGACGAACCACCGGCACCGGAGCCTCGGGCGAAACGCGGTTGACGGCTCCCCACCAGTACCGGTCGAGCATCACGTCGCCGACGACGAGTATCCTTGTTTTTGAAATGGCACGAAGAAAATCCATTAGCTCTCTATTTTCCGGTCGAATCGAAACTCCGGTCGATCATTTCACACCAGATATGCGCGATCGTTATGTGCGCCTCCTGAATTCGTGCGGTACGCTCGGACGGAACAAGAATACAGGCATCGCAGAGCGAGGCAAGCTTTTTGCCCTTTGATCCGGTCATGCCTATGATCCTGCATCCTTTTCTTCGTGCTTCCATCACGGCTGCGATCACATTTGGCGAATTACCGCTCGTACTGATCGCGATCAGGCAGTCGCCCTTTGCGGCAAGGGCCTCGACCTGACGCGAAAAGATACGTTCGAAACCGTAGTCGTTTCCGATCGCAGTCAGGGCAGATGTGTCCGTCGTCAAAGCGATCGCGGGCAAGGCCATGCGTTCGGTCTCATACCGCCCGACAAACTCCGCTGCCATGTGTTGGGCGTCTGCTGCGCTTCCGCCGTTCCCGCATATCAGCATCTTGTTTCCCGACCTGACGGTGTCGATCAGGATGTCCGCACATTCCGCGATCGCGTCGGTCGTCTCCGCGAATAGAAGCTTGAACACATTCTGATGTTCCACGAGTGAGGCGGTCAAAGTAGAGTCGTTCGACTCCCCATCGGCCCTGTCATTTTGCTTCGAGCGTTCCACAATGCTGCTTGTAGAAAATCCGTCGACGAGAGGCAATGAATGAACCGCTCCGCCATAGCTCTTTACAAAATCAGCGCCTATGATTTCTTCAGGCTGCCAGTCGCCACCCTTCACCAGAACATCGGGCCGTACTGTCCGGATCAGATTCTCTGGCGTTAGCTCATCAAAGATCACTACCTCATCAACCGATCGCAGCCCCAAAAGGACAGCTTTTCGGGCCTCTTGATTCTGCAGAGGCCTGTCCGGGCCCTTGATCTTTCGCACAGATTCGTCACTGTTGATACCCACGACGAGCCGCGAGCCCAGCGACCGTGCCCGCTGCAGAAGATCTACGTGCCCGGGATGGAGAATGTCAAAACACCCGTTTGTAAAGACAGTTTGATTCATCGTGACCTAAATGGTCGGGATCGCTTCCTTTCGGAATAGGATCAAAACCCCAAGTATACTGTGATCGCTAAATTTGACCGAAATACGGTGACATCCATTTGCCTGCAGCTCGGCCATGATCAAATTAAGATCATACAGGTAAACAGGGATAAATGGCTTCTGCTCCCCGCGAGAAAAAGCCCCGCGAATGCGGTACAGGAAAGGAACATCCCGGTACAGTCGGGAGCGGAGACGGGTGAACCCGTCGCCAGTTCCCTTATAAGTAAAATGTAAGGCCCCGACGCCACCTTCCGTAAGGCTGCGGATCATCTTCCGAACGATCTGTATGCCAAATTGCGGATCGATATGCTGGAGCGTGATAAAGGAATGGACCAGGTCGAACGAGCCCTCTGACGCAAGGTACCGGTCGGTTTGAAGGAACTCGATGTTGTCGACTCCGTGAGACTCACAGTTCTGCTGTGCCTCGTGAAGCATATTGTCGGCGATATCGACCGCAGTAACCTTCTTCGACCGCGAAGCGAGCGGGATAGCGATGCGGCCGACCCCGCACCCAAAATCGAGAGACCTCTCCGGCCGTAGTTTGATACCAAAACCTGTCTCAACGGCGTCCCAGATCATCGCGACGTGAGCGTGGCCGCTTTGGAAAAAGGCGGCCCGCTCGGCCTCACCTAAGTTTCCCTTGCGGTTCTCATCAACCGTCATTACCGCAAAATACGGGTCGTTCTTGCCGTATTCTTCCCAAATATTTCTGACTCGATTCATTGATTTGAGCGAAGCTTGACGATATGGGCCAAAAATAGAACGAGAGCAACCCCGATGGCTGCGGAAACGCCGGTACGAAAAAGATTCGGCAGGATCAGGCCGTAAAAGCTCTCATAAGAAATAGACGTCAACAGCATGAAATAGAACACGCACCGCCAGACGATCTTCGGCTGGTCCTCGACGAGAGCCCGGTAGATGATCCGTACCAGAAAGCCGAGCAGAAACATCCCGATCGGAACGCCGATAACGCCATAGTTACGAAGCAGATCGCCCATCGGGGTGATCGTGAAGGAACTTTCGCCAAAATCGAAATAAAGGGCACTGTACAGCCGGGCGTGCGACGCGACCGGTTTCTCCGGCCACAGTGCACGGGGAATTAGGAACGTGACGGTATCCTTGTAAATGTTGTTGTCTAGGCCGTAGCCTTCCTCGAATGGCCTGAGCTGCTCGTAATTTGAGACAACGACCGCGACCGAACTCAATGCGTCGATCCGCTCGGCAAAATTTTGCACCATTATTCCGGCATCACCAAGGCCGCCGTTGCTGCCTACGGTCTCGAACGTTCGAACTACCGTATCGGAGTATTGCTCAATACTCTGCTGAGCCTCGGTTCCCTTTATGTTGCGAAAAGTCGTTCCATATACGATACCGACCAGAAGACAGGCCGCTAGGGTAACTGTTGCAAATACACCCTGCCGGGCGTTGAGCTTCCGTCCGGTGAGGACAAAGGCTAACACACCGGCAATGAAGGCTCCGGCCAGGCTGCCGCGGTTTCCGGCAAAGAGCGCCATACCGACATTTATGGCCACCAATACCGTCGCGATCACCCGCCAAAACGTCGTCAACTTTTGTTGGCGAAAGATCAGCAGCCAGAGCAGGAAGCTTGCCTCGCTTCGCCAAAGGGTCGAGAGAAAGATCAGCCCGTCATAAGTCGATGACTCGGTCGAGATCTGATAGCCGAGTAGGCCGATCATGAACGCGAATACCGTGTTGGCCACCCCGAGGCCGAGCAGCAACAACCCGGGGAAAACCAATGCATCGGATGGGTAGTCGGCTATTGGGAGGTTTCGAGCGATAAAGCTTCCGATCTTGGGCCCCAGGCTAAAAAAATAGCCAAGCGAGAGCCCGATATGGCCGATGCCAACGAGAACCACCGTGAAAGGCAGATCAACCTGCGGATCCTGAATGAACGTAAGGAGATACGGTGTCGAAAGGCCGCCGGCGAGGAACAATCCCCCGACCACAAACGCCGGAGCGAGATACGAAGCGGTGGCGAACACCAGCGGGTTTGCAAGTGACAACTCTCCGCGGTAATACAAGATAACCATCGGAGCCGCCATGACGCAGCCGAGCCCGATTATCCAGGGCAATAGAAATGAGTACTGGAATGTGTCAAGCAACCCGCCCAGAATCGCTGTGGCGAGCCCGGTCGCGATCACCGCCAGGGCCATCAACCCGATGCCGACCGTTAGATTGCGGTCGGGTGCGATCCGGTTTGTGCGTTGAAGGTAGTTGAACGCCATAAGCGATCTTGATCACGTGAGGCCGCTGCTTAGGTCAGTCTGCAAACGGCGATGATACCGTCGGCCCACTGCGGAGCTATTCGGACACAGATATCATTCAAAACATTCAGAAACCACCGATTGTGCGGCCTGTGTTCTGAACCTATATCATAGAACAAAAAACTGTTGACGTGCATTCCGTGACGTTCGAGCAGGACTTTCAGCGTCGAGTACGAGTAGTACGCGACGTGATCCGGGTGTACAAATTCGACACTGCCGCGTTTTCCGCGGAGGCCATACATCACAAATCTCATTCCACAATAGGCGTTTATTGTAGTTAGAACTAGTCGAGTGTCGGCGGTCATGAACCGCTTGATACCATCGAGAAAAAGGCCGGGATTATTTAGGTGCTCGATCATCTCACCGGCGACGATCACGTCGAACTGTTGATCGATTCGTACCTCGTCAAGGTGTTCTAGATCGCCCTGGAAAATATTGTCGAAGCCTGCAGCGTTTAGCATTGCGATCCCGGTCGCATCAAAATCTATACCGTAAAGGAGCGAGGCGGATTTAGCAAGGTCGGCGTGTAACAGCATATCGTGCCTGATCGACTCTTCTGTGTAGGGATAGTTGGTGCAACCGAGATGCAGAACGCGTTTGCCGACGCACTCGTTTCGGATGAGGTCTACCCGCTGAACTAATTGAAAGTCTTTATTATCCGCCATTTATCTGCTCGCCGGGCTCCTCATACGCGATACGATATCCGAGATTGTTGCCTTTTCCTCATCTTCGATGAATCCAACAAAGTAAAGGGTTGCGATAAACGTAGCCGCGCCGACAATGCCCGATATTCCGAAGGCCAACCAGCCCAATGTTATAACTCTTGTCAACGCGAATTCGACCGTCGCGGCGGCGGTTGCTGCGACCAGTATTCTGAGCAATGTCGGAGCCCAAAACGGCCTGTCAGATGGCCGAACAAACTTTCGGTCGACGTATATTATCAACCCAACGAAACCCGTAACTCCGATCAGGCGTGCGACCGCAACTCCCTCAGTTTGCCACGTTTGGGAGAAAACGACCATCAGCGGGACGGAGATCAGAAACCACGTTCCGCTGGCGAAGGCGTTTGCGCGGGCCACACCGAAAGATTCGGTCATCTGCCAGGCAATTATAGTCATTGAGATGATCGAAAAAGTGGCGACATGAATTATCAGGATCAGGTAAGACCGTTCGGCAAATGCTTCGCCGAGCCACAGGTTGAGAAAAAGTCCGCCAGTGATCACGGTTGAGACCGCGAAAAGGGCGGTCAGAGCGAAAACGGCCTTAATCGAAGTTCGGTAAAGGCGTGCGAGTTTTTCTTCTTCGTTCAAAAGTTCGTTGACGACCGGAAAGATCACCATCACGAGGCTCGAGACAAGTCCGTGAAAATAGAGGCAGAGCAGCATCGGCAGGACATAGAATGTCAGTGCCTCGGTCCCAAATTTACGCACGATCCATGCTCGCTCAAAAAGCAGGAGAGCATTGCCGAACGTTTGGTAGGCAGCGATGCTTCCGGCGTAAACAAGGACATTTCGCCATACGTCGCGTGGTATCGACAGTCGAAATCTGAACTCCGGCAGAAGCCGTCGCGATACCGCAAAAAACACCGGAGCAATTGCGGCAACGAGCAGACAATTCCATGCGACGAGAGCAACAACGCCGAAATCGTTCAACGCCAAGACGACGTTGCCGATGCTCAGTAAAAGTCCGCTGATATTGGTCAATATCAGGTACCGGTCAAATCGGTGCAGGCCCTGTAGGATGAACTGAAAGACCTGGCTGACCATAGTGAACAGGATCGTCAGAGCGGCGAGGACGAGTGCCGTGGCCGCAGCGGGCCTGGTACTCCCGGCGATCCCGAGAAGATCTGAAACAATGATCGATGCCGTAAAATAGGTCACCAGCAGCACGACTGCTCCAAAAAGAGTGCTGACTATCAATACAGCAGAGACCGCCTGCGACATTCGATCGATCTCGCCGGCAGATCTCAATTCTGCGACATATTTTGCGGCAGTCTTACCTATCCCAAAGCTGAAGGAATAGCTTACGAAACCGATGATCATCGCATAGAGGCCATATGCGTCTGTGCCAAGCCCGCCAACGATCAGCCGTGTCGAGATCAATGCTACGAAGATAGGAAAAAGCCAGGAAAAAACGCTGTATGCGCCGTTCTTGACGATTAGAAAGCGGGTTATCTCAGGGCGCTCGGTCATTTGCTCAACATCTCCGAATAAGCGTCAATCGCGATCTGAGATGCGACCCGTTCGTCAAAATTTGCGATAACAAACTCCCTGCCCTTTCGAGCAAAACGCTCGCGAAGTTTCGTATCATCAATTAGCCGCTCGATCGCCCCTGCCAATTGTTCGGCATTGCCGGGTTCTACCAGCAAGCCGGTCTCCTCGTGTTTTATGGCCTCGGGAATCGCATAAACATTTGTCGAAACGCTCGCAACACCCATTGCCATTGCCTCGAGCAGGGCGACCGGCAACCCTTCGACGTAGCTTGGAAGTGCATAGACATCTGCTGCCGAGTAGGCGGCAAGAATTTCGTGACGATCTTTGCCAACCAGGTCTGCACCGATCAGTCGAAAGCTTTCGCCGAGATCGTACCCGTCTATGCGGTCGCGATCGGAGCTTGTCACATCGCTGGATGTGATCCAAATAAACTGGAGATCAGGATACTCAGCCTTTAGTGAATTGGCGGCTTCGAGGAACAGCCACCTTCCCTTTCTGTCGATAAACTGGCCTAGACATAGCACGATAAATTTCTCAGCAGAAATACCAAGTCGCTTCCTGACCACCTCGCGGTTTTCAATGTCAGAAAAAACAGACTCGATCTCGTCTGGATTAACGGTGGTGTATGTGACCTTGATCGTTTTATAGAATTCGTCGCTCACCCAGCGGCGAAACCTGTTCTTTGTATCCTGATTCGAGGCAAACAAACGAAATCTTCGTAGACGCGAGACCGCTCCGATCTTTACCCGCCAAATGAACTCGCGCCAGGGCGAAGCATCAGGAAGAGCGTTGTGCATCGTTACAAATATGTTTGCACCGCGAGCAGCAAGTGCAAATAGCAACCCCGGCGATTGCCAAGGAGAAGCCTCGATGTGAAGGATTGCCCGCCGCACGTCAAACTTCATCAAGTGACGGAAGACATTGACGTCGGATACGAGGTTATTGAAGCGTCGCGATAGTTTCCGTCCAAGTGAACTGGCCGGTGCGAGGTCCTGCCTGCCTTTCACAAGTTCGAATCGCACTCCGAGATCATCAATGAACTTGAGTAACTTTGGATC
>JBEBGW010000157.1:0-9355 GCA_040081025.1 Pyrinomonadaceae bacterium
AAACGTGACCGACTCGGTATATTCGTACGCACGATAGCTTCCAAATGCGCTCATGAAGAGAAAGACAAAGGCGAGAATCAGGAAGACGAGTAGTGACCGCCGGCGTCGCGGATCGTTCAAGTCGAGGACCGGAAATTGAGCGAGCTCGGCGTCTGGATTTGCCCGTCGCCGTCGTCGCTCGAGTAATGTGCCGACAAGGACGATGAAGAGCCCGAAGACCAGTATGCTCGGGACAAAAACGAACGTGATGAGATCAGTATAGGGGTTCTCCGTACCACCGGATAGCTCCATCAGGATCAGCAGAACAATGCTTGTGAAGCTCGCGGCGACAATTGCGATTCCGGCAAAACTCACATAATTCCGGAGAAGGCTTGGAACCTTTGGCTTCGTTTGTTCTTCGTCGGCACGTTTTGGTTCTTCTTCGCTCATAAGGTTCCTACGATCTGATACCACTAACAAGCCCGAAAACGACTGCCTTCTCATCAAGCGCAGTCGAATCGGGATAAATTTCCGAGCGAAGCCGGTGCGAATTTACCTATCAGTTTTTAGGTGTTCTCAAGGCTCGCATATGTTCGGCCAACGCCTTCGCGTCTTCCGCGGTCATCCCCTTTGCTTCAAATCCCGGCATATAAGGCGGCTTCTCGCCTTTCTTGCCTTTCAAAATGATCTCAACGTGTTCAGCATCCGCCTTTGCCGGATCGAAAAATTTTGCGGCCGTCGGCGTATGACACATCGCACACTGGGCCTTGTACGTCGCCGATACGTCGGGGGCGGCCGCCGATATTACAACCGGATCGGTCTTAAAGCTGAAGATAGCCAACAACATGAGCGAGAATACGCCAGTTGCAATAAGTTTCATTCGAGTTATCGTCATATATGCTCCTAAGCTCCATCCTTGGAGCTATCGGCCTATTAATATGCAACGCATATGCCTTTCTGGAAACCTCGAACTCCCTTTGAAATCAACAACTTCACTTCCCCTCGGATCTTCCACCAGTGAAATATTCGCGAATCATCCAACAAGCGCGAATATTCTCGCGGCTAGAACTTGAACGACGCTCCTTGGTGGCAGCGTTTACAGCTAGCGAAGTCCGCTCCCCCAAACGCCCTTTTGCTGTTATGACATGACGCGCAACTCTGCGTCCCGCTCCTTGCAAAGTGCATCGATGCCGCCGGTGCCGAGACCTGGCGTCCGCGAGGCATTCCGGCTTTGACCGTATGGCAACTGCTGCAATTAAAAGCCCCGACGACCCGATGTTTGGAATGATCGAAATTTTTGGCGAATGCGGGTGCCCAGTCGGATGTTCTGCTCGGACGTCCCAATTGGTGACACGTGTTGCACGAGCCGATATTCTTGCCGCCGATCTCAGTCCTCGGTCCATGGCATTGGTAACAGGTGTTGTGAGCGGCAAGGCCTGCCGGGATCGACAACGCAACACCCCTTCGCGAGGGCTTATGACAGGTCGTACAGCCGGTCTGGCGAAGATGCCGTGCGTGATCGAACCGCGCATTGAAGTTCTGCAAACGGGGAAAACGTTTCATCGCTCCCATCTGAGCGTTGGTGTGACACACCGTGCAGATCTGGCTGCCGCTGTCGGCGAATTGCTGTGTGTGGCATCCGGAGCACGGCAGATGCCCCGAAAATTTCGGAGCGGCCGAATTGTCGTCACGTTTGTGACATAGCGCACACGGCATTCGCGAGTGGTTCGGATTGGTGTGCTGGAATCGCGAATAGTCTTGCGACTCGTTTTCAACGGTTTCCGTCGTAAATGGATCGGAAAGCGTATCTTCAGCGACGACGACTTCACCCTTCGAACCCAAAACGATCGCGGCCGCAAGCAGGCATCCGGCGAGCAGTACGACCAACTCGAAACGCTTCTTATTGTTTGCCGGCCTGCCCATGATCATTTCGCTTCCGCAACCGCCTTCAGGTGTGATTCCGGGATAGCTGACCTCCCGAAGGCGATATGACACTTCACGCACTGGAAACTCGAACTCGCCTTTCTGGCATCGATCTCAAAATTTAATGCCCCGCCGTCGTCCGCAGTCGCTGTCACATGGCACGCGGCGCAAGAAGTAATGCTTACCTTGCTGGTGCCGGGATCAGCCGTGTTGATCGTTGCCACGTTATGGCAGGTCGAGCAGCTTAGTTCGGCGTGGCTGAACCACTCGTGCCTGAATTTGCCGGACGATCCCCGTTGCCGCCAAGAGGTCAACATGATCTTGTCGTCGATTCCCATCGTTGCGGGAAACTTCGGGTCTAGATCAGACGGCGGGTCGGGCACTTTCAAAGTGTGGCAGGCCGCGCAATTCTCCGGTGCCGGCAACAGGCCGCTATCGGCCGAATGGCAAGTAAAACACGTGGTATGTCCGATCGGAGACGACTTGAAAGTACCCTTCTTTAGCCAGAAGCCATCGCCAATGGTCGCAGGTGGCTTGGTAACGTATTCGTCATCCGATTTGTCCTGCAGCTTGTACGTCTGATGGCAGACCGAGCAGCTTTCTTCTGCTCGCCGACGGCCGGGTCCGCGTGTCCAAGACGCATTAGTAAACTCTCCCCCCCGCCCGACTCTCGAGACGATCTCGATGTGCTTGTCATGCGGAAAACTGACCGCGAAGTCGGACGTCGCCGTCCGCCCTTTGGGGGTCGTATCGAATACCTCTCGCGGATTGGGGAAAGCGTGCCGGATGCTGTTTCTCGGCGACGGGGCTGTGTGGCAGATACTGCATATAGCCGGTTTCGCACCCTTGAAAAACTGCTGTTTGTGACAATTTAGACACGATTCGTGCTTCGGATACTCGGTGACATCGGGGAATGCGTCTTTTTCTAACCGAACATTCTTCCAATTGTTCGACGGAAACTTGTGACACTGGTCACAACTCACGCGATGAGCCTTGACGTCATGCGGAAACTGAGAGTATCTCGGTGGTTGCGGCGTTCGACGCGATCTTGGGCGTGGCGTCGGTAACGGCGATCCAGATGCCGGCCCGGATCTTCCCACCACGGGATCGGTGTATAGAAATCCACTCAACGTCAGACAAAGGAAGGCTCCGAACGTGACCGCACGCACTTTAAAGAGCACAGGTGACCGGGACCTTCTCATTGTCCGCTACAAATAAGGATTCTCGAAAGACCGTCTTTTCAAGATTTTACGTGGGGTGGGTCCTGGCGAATGTGATGCACATCACATCGCGAGAATTAGTTCTGCGTTATCGTTGTGTGTAAATTTCCGCAGTAGGATGAGAAGTACTTCACGGCTTCGTCCTAACGAATCCGAACGATCTCGCCAATTCCTTTGAAATAGCAGGGTTGTTGAGCGCGGAGCCCTAGGTATATCAATTGCGACACTTACCTCGAACCTGTTGGCAAGTCAGCGTCATACCATACAAGGAAGAGTAATCCGCTATGTCCACCTTGGAAGAAAGCATTATGAAGGCGCCGACGGAACGGTTCTTACGGGAGAAGAGGGAGGAGTCGATCCTTTCTCGACTCCTGAAGCTGATCTGCTCGGTGCGCTTGGGCGTCGGTCTTCTGATCGCCCTCGGGCTTGCGTGCTTTATCGGCATGCTGGTGATGCAGCAGAACGTCGACGGTTTTGATCGGTATTTCGCCGAACTGACGCCGTCTCAGAGATTGGTTTACGGCTCGCTTGGCTTGTTCGACATTTATCACGCGTGGTATTTCAACGCGCTGCTCGCCTTGTTGTCGCTGAATATCGTTCTCGCATCGATCGATCGGTTCCCAAAGACCTGGCTGTTTGTCTCCAAACCAAACGTGACTGTGCCGATTCGATGGCTTCGCGATCAGAGATCCAGCTCATCTTTAGAGGTACCGGGAGACCGCGGCGAGATCGCTGCCAGTATCGCGGCCGAGATGAAGAATGCAGGCTGGAAGAAGACGGTAGTGAGCGAAAAAGCTGGAAAGACATTCGTTTTCGCGGAATCCGGTCTCTGGAACCGGTTTGGTTACCTCGCCGTTCACGTCTCCCTGCTGACCATCTTTTTTGGCGGATTTCTTACAGCCCAATTGGGATCCACGGGACAAATGCCCATTGCGCCCGGTGAAACTTCGAATCTCACCCTGGATACGGTTGTCGAGCTTGACCAAGCCCATCAAATAACCAAACAGCTCCCCTTCGAAATAATTTGTACCGACATTCAGCAGAAACTCATCCGGCAGGACGGACCGATCACCGTGGGCAATACGATCGATTGGCTGACATATTTTCAGATCAAGGACGAAACCGGCACTCATGAAGCCTTCGTCCAAATGAACAAGCCGTTCGACTATCGCGGATACCGCTTTTTTCAGGCGAGTTTTACTCCGATCGGCAGGGCGAGAAACATTACCGTTAGGCTGACACCCGAAGCCGGTGGGCCAATCGAGGACATCGTTATCCCACGAGATGGATCGGTTACTCTTGCCGACGGCAACATGATCCGCTTCTCTGAATTTCGGGGTAATTTCAGCATTGGAAGAGAGGATCCAAACGAAGATACAAGCGCCTATCCCAATCCGGGCGCGATCCTGCAAGTCTTTCAACCCGGCCAGCCGCCAGTTACCGCATATGCCTTCGGGCCGAAACTTGCCAATATGCCGGTCGCCAAAAAGCCGGTCGCCGGTTATGGGTACCAGTTGATCGATTTTGAGAAAGCGCCTGACCGCCACGTTCTAGCCGTCCAGCGCGACCCGGGATCGAACGTAGTCTACGTCGGATTCTTGATGCTGTTCATCACGCTTGTAGGAGTCTTCTTTTTCTCGCATCAGCGTGTCTGGGCCGCCATCGAGAAAAACGCCGATGGAATTAACGAGGTAACGCTGGCCGGAAATACAAACAGAAGTCAGAACACATTCGACGAAAAGTTCAGCCAATTTGTCAAGAGTTTGCAGAGGCAGGAACACGGAGAATCCGTATGAATCAGGAAGTATTGAATCAACCCGTTTTGGTCTCGGACGAAAACATACCCGCGGATGGCCAGTCCTCGAACTGGTGGTCATACGCGCCGTTTCTGATTGCCATTTTCGGAGCTATTCTCCTGTTGCTCGCCAAGGTGGTGGTGGGTGGTGACCGCTTCATTTCGGACGGTGCGTTGATGATGCTGGCCCTTGCCTCATATCTCATCGCGGCGGTATTTTTCCTGACGAATTTCTACGCGCCGTTCAAGTTCGCCGAATCGCTTGGCCTTTGGGCGGCGATGCTTGGAGTGTTTTTCAACCTCTCGAGTTGGCTTGTCCGCTGGGCGGCAGCCTACGATCGTGAGCTTGCAATTTTCACTAATCAGGGAAATAGCGCCTCGGATATGCCTTGGATATTTCGATACGTTCCGTTTGCGAATCTATACGATCTAAGCCTTGCCTTCGCATTCGGAGCAGGCGTAACAACACTTCTTGTGATGCGGCGTCACCAATTCCGTCTCGTCGCGGCCCTTTCCCTGCCCCTTGCGGCCATAATCCTGGTGCTCGCCAGATTTATCGGCAGTGAGTTCATCGATCTTCCGCCGGTACTCGATTCGTATTGGCGGCCGATCCACGTCGGCATTGCGTCACTGAGTTACGGTGTGGCGCTCGTCTGTTTTGCTGTCGCCGTACTTTATCTTTTGAAAGACGGCCTCAAGGTCGAGAAGATGGCCGTTTGGACAAGCATTTTTGCACTTTCTGTCTTCGCGACCATCAGCAAGTTCAGTGTTTTCAACCCATCGTCATTCGGAACCTACACCGCCTCGACCTTTGTCGGCGAGTCGCGGATGTCCCTTGCCTTGCGCGCCGATATACCTTACGTGGGTTGGCTGCTTGTATGTGCCGCGGCATTGATGATCGGCGGCATCTTCGCGTTCGCGTCGTATTTCTCAAGGAACGACGACAAGATGCGGGTGTTCGGAAATCGTCTGATGCAGGCCGCGCTTATCGTTCAAGCGGCCGGGATCGGTGTACTCGTCTATCAGATCAAAACCATTCAGTACGTCGTCGATCACATCAGCACGTCGCAGTACGAACGATTTGGAGTATGGATGCTGCAGCAGGAAGACGTTCCACAGGCTCAGATCAACCTGATGGGCTCGCAGCAGCTTTTCGATATCTCGAGCAAGTGGATAACCGAGAATGCGTCGAGACTTCACCTTAGTTTGAATGCAAACCCGGTCGAACTTGCGGCGTTGATCACCGCCTTTGCCGGGACGTTCTTCATCGTTTTGTTTAGTTTCAAGACCGATAAGATCCGCGAAGCTTTGCCTTCCGCAGAAACCTTGGACGGATTGATGTACAAGCTTGCTGGTGTCGCCTTCGCCGGGCTCGCACTCTTATTGATGACCGGGGCGGTGTGGGCCAACGAATCGTGGGGAAGATACTGGGGTTGGGACGCGAAGGAGACAGGAGCGTTAGTGGCCTGGCTGACGTATGCGGGATTTCTGCACTCGCGGATCGCGTACGGGTGGAAGGGACGCCGCTCTGCCTACTTCGCGATCATCGCATTTCTGTTTGTGATCTTCACGTATCTCGGCGTGAGCTACCTCTTGCCGGGCCTTCATTCCTACGCCTGAGATAGGAATCTTTCTCGACCGTTACGGATCAGAGTATGACTAAGGAAAATGTTTTGTTTGTGATAATCGGCCTGCTCGGCGGGTTGATAATTGGATTCGTGTTCGCCAACTCAGTGAACCAACGAGCTGTTCCGATGGCAGGACAACCAGCTGCTAATGCGGCTTTACCGTCCGGCCATCCCGAGGTGCCGGGCCAATCCGCCGGCGGAACGCAGCCCGAGATCCAGGCAGCGATCGACCTGGCAAAGAAGGAACCCGATAATTTCGATGCTCAGATAAAAGCCGCGGAGTTCTATTACCAGATCCAAAGATTTGATGGTGCTCTCGAATTCTTGAAAAGGGCGAATCAACTCAAACCTGAGAGCCGTGACGTGATAGTGAATCTTGCGAACGCCTATTTTGACAGCTCGAAGTACGAAGAAGCCGAAAAATGGTATGTAGCGGCGCTTGCCAAAAAGAGCGACGATATCAACGTGAGAACAGATCTCGGCCTCACCTTTATCTTTCGCGAAAAACCGAATTATGACCGGGCTATCCAAGAATTTCAGCGATCGCTCGAATTGGACCCGAATCATCCGCAGACCCTTCAGAATCTTACAGTCGCCTATACAAAGAAGGGCGATCCGGCCAACGCAAACATGACACTTGCGAAACTCGAGGCATTCGATCCAACGAACGAGTCACTAGCGAAACTCCGCGAGGATGTTAAGAAGATCGGTAGGGAATGAGACTTCATCGAGCAGGGGAATTTACATAACTAGGAGCCGGGCAAATTCGCATTTTGTCCGGCCTCCTTATTTCGATCAACTATAAGTCCTCAATGCTGATGTTTTGTTCGCCACAACGCATCGTGAGCTTCCTTAGCCCATCCCCAGAATCTGCCTTTCTTCAGCCGATATAACGTGTCGTCCCAGATTCCATAATGAAGGTAGATCGAATCGGGCCCATTCGCATCGATGACCGCTGCGATCTCGTGATAATACTCCTTGGCCGGAGCCTCGCCGCTGATCTCCGATACTATATTCGCGGCCGCGACCTCTGCTTGTCTAACGGCCATATGAGCGAGCTTAGGCCCTGAAAACGCAACGATATCCCCGACCGCGTACGTTCGGTCGAGTTCGTGAACCCGCATGAAGCCATCCACCTTAACGAAATCAGACTCGTCCGTGATATCCAAATTCCGGAGGGCCGCATTCCCTCGAAACGGTGGTACGAGCATGAGCAAGTCGCACTTGATCTCGTGACCTTGTGAAGAAGAGACCTGGTTAAAGGTGATCTCACGGATCGGAACTTCGTAGTGGACACTAATGCGATGGCGATCGAAGGCTGCTTCCAATTCCTTGTGCAACTTGGCTCCGCCAAATGCGTCTTCGAGCGAATCCGGAAAGATCACCGACACTTGGATCTTTCCCTCCGCCATTTCAGCCTCAAACTTTTTTGCAAGGGCGAAGGCGGTTTCGCAAACGGGCACCGGCAAGCGGGCGTCGGGACAGAGGCCGACTAAGATCCGACCTTCACGAAACTTGTCCACCAGGATGCCGAATTTCAATGCGGCTTTTACGCCCAGCAAATGCTGTGCGTTCTCAAAAAAGCCGGGAACTTTCTCGGTAGCGAGCCGCCGACCCGCGGCGATAACAAGATAATCGTATGCGATCTCACCACGGAAATCGTCGCCGGCAACCTCGACCTTGCGACGTACCGGATGGATCCGGATCATCTCCCCTTGGACGTATCTGACCCCGAGTTCTTTCAGCTTTTCGTCCAGGTTGAACTGGATGTCTTCCGGCTGACACTTGCCAAACGCCAGCTGCACCAAGGCAGGGTAGAAAGTGAAACTTCGGTTCGGGGATACTAGAGTTATCTGGTGTCCGGAGCCCAAGGATGCTGCGAGCTGCTCAGCGACAACCACTCCGCCGAACCCGCCGCCGAGAATCAATATGTTTGCCATAGCTTCTATCTCCCTCCAATCTAAGATGCGTGATGTTTAAGGCTTTTGTGAGCGGCGAACCTTCTTATTGCTGTAAAAAGTCCGTAAATCAGAAAAAGAACGCCTGGCATCGCGAACACCGCGAACCACCAGCCTCGGGGCCATGACCCATTGATCGCCAGTTCATAAATAAAGTAGAACCCAAGAACGCTTCCGACAGCGATCGCTCCTCCCAAAAGCTCCCGTCGCCAGCCGATAACCAGGCCTGTCATCAACCCGAAAGGAAAGAAGACGATTCCGACAGCCTGGTTCATCGTGATCGAGGAAAAGCCCTCGCCAAAAAGAAAGAGCAGCAAAAGTGCGACGCTCGTCATCCCCGAGATCCTCGCGACCCACCGCAGGATAAATAGAAAATTGTCTTCGTACATTCTCTTTTTGAACATGATCACTCGTCCTCCTTTTACGAAATCTCCCAAACAAGCGGATTGCAACCCGTGTTCCTCGACCTCTCTCGTTAACATTTCTGGATTGACTGTATTTTTCACCCTGAATTGAAATATACGGGATGACCAATCTACTCAAAGGATGCGAAAAATCTCGTCGACCGCGAATAATCCCACGGTAAAACTTCGTTCAAAATGCTCCAGTGCAGCGGGGAACGTTTATTTTACGTGGCTTCGAGTACTTCTGCCTCGGTGTTCGGACCTGGCATTTTGTTTGCTCCACACAAAAAGTGGAGAAAGTATTATGAAAGTCACAAGCGATATGGAAATCGAGGCTGTTCTGGCGTTGAACGAAGAAAAAATGCTGAAGACCCTTTCCTGGCTTGTCCCGGAACTCGGCTGGCTTCAAACTCCTCATCCGCTCCGCTCGACGATTGGTTCCGTCTCA
>JBEBGW010000158.1:0-9276 GCA_040081025.1 Pyrinomonadaceae bacterium
ACCCCGTTCCGCCTCCTGTCGGATAGAGGATCACGTCCGGCAGTTCCCAGTTGAGTTGTTCAGCGAGTTCATAGCCCATCGTCTTCTTACCCTCGACGCGATAGGGTTCCTTGAGGGTCGAAACGTCGAACCAGCCCTCGGCTTCCTTTCGCTCGGCGACGATCTTTCCGCAGTCGGTGATAAGGCCGTCAATGAGTGTTACGTTCGCACCCGTCTGCTCGCATTCGATGATGTTCGCTTTCGGAGTGTCGGCCGGCATGAAGATATAGGCCTCCATGCCCGCCCGAGCCGCGTAGGCAGCCATCGCACCCGCCGCATTCCCTGCCGAAGGCACCGCTACCTTTTTCACCCCAAATTCCTTTGCCATCGAGATCGCCGCGGTCATCCCTCGCGCCTTGAAGCTCTGTGTCGGATTTTGTCCTTCGTCCTTTATGTAAAGATCGAGACCGACGGGAAGTTTCGCAGCGAGTCGCTGGGCGTTCAGCAACGGCGTCCAACCTTCGCCGAAAGACACGATATTCTGCCAATCCTCGACCGGAAGAACCTCGCGATATCGCCAGAGATTCGATTCTCGATCGGCGAGTGTCGAGGGTTTTAGAGTTCGCGAGGCCGATTCCAGGTCGTAGCGCACGAGCAGCGGCTTTCCGCATTCACGGCAGAGATTTTGAAGTGTGCGTGCCTCGTGCTGCTTTCCGCACAAGGCACATTCGAGATGAGTTACATTCATTGGTTTTTCGTCGCGAGGGCGTTACTGCGTATAATCGCACGCATGGGATTGGATTCCAACGGGATCAAGCTTCTTCTGTACGCGAGAAAGTTGGGCGTTGATTTCGCCTCAACGGCGACGATCGGTCGCCAATTCAACCACGCCGACCCTGCCGAGATCCGCCGCATTTTCTTGTCTGCTGGCGAAGCCATGCTTGATCCCGCAACTCTGCAAACGATGCTCGACGACCACAACGGCTTCAGCGAAGGAATATTCCGGCTTCTAGGTGCCAAAGCTACTGAATCCTTCGACGCTTCGGATTTTGAAGGCTCGACGCATGTGCACGACTTCAACCTCCCGATCTCGGATCGATTCAAGGCGTCTTATACAACCGTGTTTGACGGAGGCACCCTCGAGCACGTATTTAATTACCCGACTGCCCTTAAGAACTGCATGGAAATGATCGTCGAGGGCGGGCATTTTCTCGGGATCAGCCCGGTGAACAACTTTCCCGGCCATGGATTCTATCAGTTCAGTCCAGAGCTCTTTTTCCGAATATTTTCGGTGGAACAAGGATTTGAGATCCTCGATATGATCTTCGTTGAAGACTATTCGGATGCTCCATGGTATAGGGTTGCGGACCCTAAGAGCCTCGGCCATCGCGTAACCTTCGAGAACACACGTCCTGCCTATCTGTTGTTGATAGCTTGTCGAAGATCGATTGAGCCAATATTCCAGAGTTTCCCGCAGCAGAGCGACTATGCAGCCACTTGGAATAGTGGCCAGCCACTTGGCGGCTTCGAAACCGGTGGAAACCGAGCAGTCTCACGTATTACGAAAGCCGCGATAAGAAGGCTGCGGCGATTCGTCGATCCAGGGGCTATCCGTTTCACACCTTCTGATCTAACCCGGTTCGACCCTTTTTGACAGCCTACTTCTTCCAAACAAATTCTTTAAAGAGGTTGTAAGCCGCGTTAAATCCCAGTGAAATAGTCCCGCTTTTCAAGCCATCCTTGTAATCGTATCGAGACGGATACCATGTTTCGTAAGCAATGATGCTCGATGCGTAAGCGCCAGTAAGTCGAGGAATCCCAATGGTCCGCTTTCCATTAGGCTTTCGAGCAGCTACGGGCGAAACAAGTGCGTTGTAAATCCGCGCTTTCACGCTCCTGTCTTTGCTGCGGTAAAAATGACTGTCGACCTTTAACGCGGAGTCTAGTCCGTAGATCGTGGTCTGCCTGATGACGTTCCGGCCAAAATTTGACGCGACACGCCGACCGAACCCTTCCCATTGTCCGCCCCATTCCTCCGGTGAGTTCTGCCATGTCGCAATTCCGGAATTGAAAAGATTGCGCCCGAGCGAGATCGGACCGAACATCGAATTGACGTAACGTTTGAGGCGTACCTTTCCAGTCGGACGGACGTAACCAGCCTGCTGGCCATTTGACGTCGGCGGTTGCTTCGCGATTTCCGGATCGGAAGGGAAACCCTGATCTAGAGGTTTGGTGGGTGTAGTTGCGATCTGAGGCGTCGGACTTTGGGTCGGCTCGGGGCTAGCCTGTGCCTCGGTAGCGCTTAAAAAAGCGGCCGTCAAAAAGATCGCGGCCACAAAAGATCTGATCATAAATCCCCCTTTACAAGTTCAATGTCCCGCACTTTTGAGTTGCGAGAACATACGTATCACCGTCTGGCGATCAGTGGCTTCAGAGCGGCGTAAATGTTGTCCGTCATGATTTTCGTACCCTCTGCATTCGGATGTATACCGTCGGCCTGATTGAGTTCGCGCTTGGCAGCGATACCTTCTAGCAGGAACGGTAGAAATTCAACGCCGTGTTCGTCAGCGAGATCAGGAAATGCGTTGATATAGTCGCGCGTATAATCGCTCCCCATCGTCGGTGGAGCGAGCATTCCGCAGAGCAATACTTTCACGTTCTTTGCCTTAGCCTTGCGGATTATCTGATCGAGATTGGACTTCATCTTCGCCACAGGCATCGCCCGCAGCAGATCGTTCGCACCGAGTTCAAGGATCAGCACCTCGACGTTTTCTTGCCCGAGCACCCAGTCGGCCCGCTCAAGACCGCCAAGACTCGTATCACCCGACACACCGGCATTTATCACCTCATAGTTATAGCCATCCGCCTTCAACTTCTGTTGAAGGAGATACGGATAGGACTCGGGCTCGGCCAGACCGAATCCCGCCGTAAGGCTGTCACCGAACGCGACTATCTTCGGCGCTGCAGATACGGCCTCGGGCGTCACGAGTGGCCGGGCGGCATTCCCCTGCGACCGAGCCGAGCCAGTTTCCGAACAGCCGGACAGCATGACCGCCGCCAATACAACCAAGAAAAGGAATGTTTTAGATCCGTACATCAGTCGCAGAACGAACGTCGAACTATTATCGTATAGATAGCCAAATGTTCTTGAGATGCAATTCGAATGCCCGATGGCGCGAAGCGATCTCAGCATTGGTACGTTTATTTTGCGAAATATGATCACGCTTTCCAATCTAACCAAGACTGTTAAATCGGGCATCGAGGAACTCACCATTCTCAACGACGTGTCGCTCGCGATCCCAGAGGGCCAATTCGTCTCGCTCACTGGAGCGTCGGGCAGCGGAAAATCGACGCTTCTTGGCCTTATGGCGGGGCTGGACGCTCCGAGTTCCGGTCGCATCACGATCGACGGCGACGAGGTGACCGCTATGAACGAGGATGGCCTCGCGAGATTGCGGAGCGAAAAGATCGGGTTCGTATTTCAATCGTTCCACCTCATACCGAGCCTAACTGCTTTCGAAAACGTGCTGATCCCAATGGAGATCATCGGTGCCGCGAACGCGAAGTCTCGTACTGCTGAACTCCTCGAGGAGATCGGCCTCTCCGACCGCGGACACCATTATCCCAACGAGCTTTCGGGTGGCGAACAACAAAGAGTGGCCATCGCTCGAGCATTCGCTAACAAGCCGAAGATCCTGCTCGCTGATGAACCGACCGGCAACCTCGACACCAAGAACGGCCAGCACATCTTCGAACTGATGGAAGCCCTCCATCATCAACGCAACATCACCCTTGTGCTCGTCACTCATGATCCGGCACTCGCCGCGAAAGCTCAGCGGCAAGTGGTTCTGAGAGATGGAATGGTCATCAGCGACGAGGTGAATCGATGAGGTTTATCCTCAATCTCACGGCCCGCGAGATCCGCTCATCCTGGAAGCGGCTGCTGTTTTTCTTTCTGTGCATCGCGCTTGGCGTGGGATCGGTCGTCGCGCTGCGGTCCCTTATTCAGAACCTTACACGAGCGGTCGGCACCGATGCTCGGGCGCTGATGACGGCCGATATCGAGGTCAGTTCGACCAGCGATTTCGCACCCGCCGATATCGCAAAGATCGAGGACGTCGTAAACACATCCGGAATCATCGACGGCCGCAACGAAGCGATCACCACCGCGTCGATGGCTCGACCGGTCGATCCGGAAAATCCCAACACCCGCTTCGTGGAGTTGAAGGGAGTTGAACCGCCATTCCCGCTGGTCGGCTCGTTTGAGCTCGACGGCGGACTGGCGTTTGATCATAAACTCCTCGAAAACGACGGAGCGGTCGTCGCTCGGATATTGCTTGAGGATCTCAACGTCAAGATCGGCGACCGGATCAAGATCGGCGAAGGGGAGTTTACCATCCGCGGATCTTTCGATCAGGAACCGGGCGGCTCGAGCGGATTTCGGCTTGGTGCTCGTGTCTTTATTGAGCGAAAAGCATTCGACGAGGCTGGTATTACACGGAACTCAGGCCGAGTCAGGCGGCGAATTCTGTATCGAACCACAGACAATCCGACGGAACTCGTCTCCGAGCTCCGAAATGCCCTGAAAGGCACGACGATACAGGTTCAGTCGTATCGCGAAACACAGGAGAACATCGGTGAACAGTTCACGCGAACCGAGAACTACCTAGCACTCACAGGGCTGCTGATCCTCGTGCTCGGCGGAGTCGGCGTTTGGAACGTCGCCCGAGCCTTTGTCGAACAGAAACGAAAAACAGTCGCCGTACTCAAATGTTTGGGAGCGGGCGGGATGAAGATCATCTCCGTCTACCTTCTCCAGATCCTGACTCTCGGTTTCGTCGGTAGCCTTTTCGGTGTTGTCCTTGCTCAACTCGGTCTTCTCTTCGTCCGTTCTCGATTCGCCGCAGAGCTTCCCGAGAATATGTCGTATGCGGTCGGCGTTTCCACCGCGGCTCAAGGCGTGATCCTCGGCGTGCTGATCTCGATGATCTTCTCTGCCCTGCCGCTGCTTCAAGTTCGGAACATCAAACCGCGGCTTCTGCTGCGTGACGAAAATAACGTTAGTCTCCGACGACTCGATCCGATCAAGTGGATCCTCGGAGGACTGTCGATCTCGGGCCTTCTCGGGTTGGCAGTTTGGCAGGCGGGATCGATCCGCGTCGGGCTACTATTTCTTGGAGGTCTGGCCGCAACTTCGGCAGTGCTGTACATCGCCGCGATCATACTTACGCTCGTCCTTCGACGCTTGCGATCGATCGGACCGTTCGCGATCTCGCAGGCGATCAATTCCCTGCATCGCCCCGGAAATCAAACGCGCATCATCCTCCTAGCGGTCGGGCTCGGAGCGTTCGTCGTGCTGACGGTCCAGTCACTGCAAGCGAATCTGCTTCGCGAGTTCGACTTCTCAAGCAACCAGCGTCTGCCGAGCTTGTTCTTCGTCGATATTCAAAAGAGTCAGATCGACCCGCTTGCCGCGATGATAGCTACCCGTGTCGACGAAGAGCCCGAGACCACGCCAACGGTGCGCGCTCGAATCGCCTTCATCAACGGCCAACCGATCGATTTTCAGCAACGTGAGGTCCGCCAGCAGCAAGGCCAGATCGGGCGCGAGTTTGCGGTGACATATCGGGAAAAGCTTGACGATAACGAATCCGTGATCGCCGGCGGATGGTGGACGTCAACCGACGGAGTCCCCGAGGTTTCGGTCGAACAAGAAATGGCTGATAGATTGAAGATCTTGCCCGGAGATTCGATCACGTTCGATATTTCTGGCCGTAAGATCTCGGCACGTGTCGCCAATATCCGCAAGCTCGATCTTCGCAACACGCGAACGGCGTTCGTCTTCGTTTTTCGTCCAGGCACTTTGGAGTCGGCGCCCCAGAGCTTCGCCACGACCGTCCTAACCCGAATCTCCGCTACCGATCGGCAACGGCTTCAGCGGGACGTACTAGCAGCCTACCCGAATGTTCAGATCTTCGATGTCGCCGATATAGTCGCAACTGTGCAGCGACTCGTGAACAATTTCGTACTCGCGATCTCGTTCGTCGGAAGTTTCGTGATCCTGAGCGGCATTTTGATCTTGATCGGCTCGGTCGCCCTCACCAAATCGCAGCGGATCTACGAGAACGCAGTCCTCAAGACGCTAGGGGCCAAGCGCACAACATTGGCCGCGATCCTCTTCGCGGAATACGGGATCCTCGGATTGCTCTCGGGAATTATCGGTTCGGGCTTCGCGGTTTTGCTCTCGTGGGCAGTAAGCAGATTCGCAATGAATATCTCGTGGGAATTCGACCCGCTGCTGACTCTGGTCGGCGTTGCTGCAACAGCCGGTATTGTGATGATCGTCGGCGCGACTGCGAGTTTCGACGTACTATTCAGAAAGCCGCTTCAGACCCTTCGTTCGCAGTAATCAATCTGCGTGTTGAAACGGATGCTCGGCGAGCACGCTTCGCATACAAACTTGGCCGAATAAAGTTTCCAGATATGCGCCAAATCTGTGAAGCACCGGCACGAGGTCCTTCTTATCAAGGGCCGCGTGGACTTCCTCATTGAACCGTTCGAATGTTTCTTCGTCCTTGTAATGCAGGAACCGTATCGTGATCGTCACAAAATCCGCGAGTTCCTGTTTTAGATGGCTGACCTTTTCCTTCACCGGTGATTCCTCGGCCGCCTTAACTGCTTTCAAGATCCCGAAGAGATGTTCGCGAAGTATCAGCGACTGATCAAGTTTGATCTGAAACCGTGGAAAGAAATCGAAGAGCGTTGCGCTCGGTTCGACGGTCCTCGCGAGATCGAGAAGGATCTGCTGAAAACTATCAAGAAGCAGCGCGTAGGCCGTTTCGGTGCGAGCAAATACGGACGTTGGAGGAAGCACGCCAACGATACCGCGAAGCTCCTGTTGAAATACTTTCTTGAGTTCCAACGAAGCGCCGTAAGATGCGCTGTCGAGCGAGTTGAACAGCGTCGCTTCCTCGTTCGGGTTTCGAGCGAGCCGGAGATTAATGTGATCGATCATTCCGCGAGCCTGATCGTGTACGGCCGCAAGGATAAGCAGAGCTGGCTTGATCGGCTCGTCGTCGCGCATCATCCTGCCTACCACTCCGAGATATCGGAGAGCGGCCGCGACCCTAGGCACGACATCGAGATAGTCGACGCGATCGGATAGCTCGATATCGTCACGCTCGAACAGGTCACGCAGGTTCACTGGAAGTGTGCCGTATCCTCCATCGATCGAATGCCGCCTCAGCTTCTCATCAACGGGATCCCGATCGAGGCGGTCGACGAGCGACGAAACGAATGCCTGCCATTCACCGATCGATACCCTGGTCGCCGTCGCGTGCGAATCAACCAGTATGATGGCATCACGAATGATAGAAGAAAACCCGTCGATCTGCCGTCGGGTCAACCCGATATCATCAAGGATCGGGTCCGCACCCACATTTTGCAGTCGGATGGTCAGTCTCGACAGGTGCATCAAGGCAAGCGTCAAGATCCGAAACTCGCGGCGAAGGTCGGGAACTGCGGAACGTGTATCCGCGGCAAAGGTCTGTTGACAGGTTGACGCAAAGGATCGAATGCCGGAAAGCCAAGCGCCGATCTCGAACGCTACCTCTTCAGCATCAAGAACGGGTAGACTTCGACCAGTGTCCGGTTCGATCGATTCGGGCGAAACAAGAATAGGCGAATCTACAGTAGACGTTGATATTAAGGATTCCAAAGTTGAGGGCCTCTTCAGGGATTATTGCGGCAGGCGGCTTTAGGACGGTTAAGCCTATATAATTTATAACGTTAACGAGTCGGAATGGCAATATAATTCTCGCGTCCGCTTCGTCGGACTTCTTTACTTCATTCATTTTTCTTGTTCGTTTCTGCTCTTCCCGCTCTGTGGTTTGGCTCGTTCAACCACAGAGCAAGAGGAGCCGGAACGAAAATACCGGATCGAATGATTTTAACTGCTCTGCCAAAACGAATCCTTCTCGCATCGGGAAACAAAGGAAAGCTCCGCGAATTCGAGTTCCTGCTGCGTCCGTTGCAGATCGCGCTCGTAACCTTGGGTGAATTCCCTCACGTTGCCGAACCCGAAGAAATCGGCGCAACTTTCACCGCGAATGCTGAGCTGAAAGCGTCGTACTATGCGATCGGAACTGGCGAATGGTCGATCGCAGATGATTCGGGGTTGGAGATAGATCTGCTTGAGGGAAAACCCGGAGTTCACTCGGCTCGATATGGCGGAATCGAAACACCCTACTCAGAAAAAATGCAGCAGGTGCTGAACGAGTTACGCGATGCGGCAAAAGTTGAACGCGGAGCGCAGTTCGTATCCGTCATTGCGCTGGCGGATCCGTCGGGCAATATCCACTTCACGGCGGAGGGCATCTGTCGCGGATCGATCACCGAGGGGCCTCGCGGCAGCCACGGATTCGGTTACGATCCGATCTTTGTACCCGACGGATTTGATCACACCTTCGGCGAGATGTCGGACAATGAGAAGCGCTCTTTAAGCCATCGAGGAAAAGCCTCATTTGAGTTTATTCGCAAAATGTCCGATTTTACGGGCGTTTGACTTGACCTATTCATTTTTGGCCTGTAAATTCCTTATTGAAAACGGGGCGTAGCACAGCCTGGTAGTGCGCACGGTTTGGGACCGTGAGGCCGCAAGTTCGAATCTTGCCGCCCCGACCATTTGCTTGCGATCCTTGCGATCGTCTCGTAAATGAATTGGAAGTTGACCGTTCGATCGCAGCCTCGTCAGGGGCGGACCGGACGCCAGTTTTGAGGGAACAACATGCTCGCTCGTATCCACCGGCCATCCCGCAACGCCATGCAGTCGGGCCAGGCCAACACCAGGGACTGGGTGCTGGAGTTTGAGCCGGAAGAAGTCAGACGCATTGACCCCTTGATGGGTTGGACGGGATCGGGAGACACGAAAGGCCAGGTGCGGCTTACGTTTGACACTCGCGATGAGGCCGTTGCGTTCGCGCAGCGCCACCGTATCCCATTCCAGGTCTTCGAACCGAAGGAAGCAAAACGCATCGTTCGCGCCTATGCGGACAATTTCAAGTTTGGCCGGAAGACGAACTGGACGCACTAGGTCCGGCGAGGCGAAGGCCCCGTAGCTCAGCGGATAGAGCAACTGCCTTCTAAGCAGTGGGTCGCACGTTCGATTCGTGCCGGGGTCACCATTTTCAAACATGTGGTCGTGTCGACCGGTGCGCCGTTAAAAGGTGACACTGTCTCCTCGGCATGTCCCTGGTTTTTCCCGGAAGTCTTGGAGGCCGATGATTAAAAGGTGACAAT
>JBEBGW010000159.1:0-9262 GCA_040081025.1 Pyrinomonadaceae bacterium
CTTTGCAGTCGCAACAACGACAACATCCTCGCCCTCCGCGTCGAAGGTCAGCGTCAATATCTGTCCTCCGATCGAGCCGAGAAATTCTTCGGGTTCATCGATACCATAAGGCTCAAACAAACTGGCTGCGACCCCGCCCAGCAGCATACCGCTCAGACCGTCGGTCTGTTTCTGGGCTGTCAGCAAAATGCTCCGCCAGGCGATCTGCGGATCGGCAAGGTCGTAACGGGTCGCGGAAACTACATCACCCGGCACGAAGTCGGCACTTTCAAAATTTCCCCCGACGGGTCGCACGGTTTCCTTCAATACTGTTCGGACCTCCGCACTCGTCGCAAAGCTGAACGCGTCCTCGATTCCTTCCTCGGTCTTCCGCCCCGTCCAGGTTACCTCTGTTATCGACTTCCTCAATATCTCGGGGAACACGTGTGCAATAAGCCCGCGAACTTCTTCTTCCTCGCCAGCACCGACAGCAAGCTGTATCGTGGCAATGTTCGACACCTGCGCTACTCCATCCGGCGAGACGTATCCGGATGCAAGCAGATCGCCGCTCGGTATCTTCGAATTCTTTGCGATCGACTCGCCCTCACCCTTGCGAACCGCGACGCACTTTTCGATCGCCGTCTCATCGTTGCCAAAAAAGATCACGCTCCCAATTACGAGGCCGTACGCCTTTCGGCCATCGTCGGCGGTCCAGACGAAATAATCGCCGTCATAACGAGGAAACCGCTCTAGCTCGACCCCGCCGCCATAGATGTCGTTGACGAATTCGCCCAGCTTGTTCTCGGCGAACCTGATCGCCTGATAATTCCACGCGTTCGTCTCCGCAACAGCGACGAATCGCGGCTGGAAGTTAAGGACGGAATTCTCGTCCGACACCTTCTCTTCCTTCGTCTCAAACCCCGTAACCGCCACCCCGACCTTGATCCCGGCAAGCGTCGAAAAGTCCGGCTGAGACTTGGCCGCTGCCCGAAACGCATCGTTATCCGTCACCGCCTGCAAAGCCTTCCCCAGATCCTGCGTCTCCAAATAGACCAACGCATCACCCGGCACGACCGTCCGAACATCGGTAGGTTTTGAGGAGCACGAGGTAAATGCCAAGACGATCAGAAAACCGATCCACGAAATACACGAAACGCACGAAAGTCTCGTCGCGGCTTGTTTCGTGTCTTTCGTGTATTTCGTGGATACTTTCATTCCCAACTCCAGCCTCCCGTTTTACTCCAACCGTGCTACTATCCTCACAAATATGAGCAATCCAATTTTCGCAGATAAGATCCTCGAGGGGAAAGTTGCGTTCGTAACCGGCGGCGGGACCGGGATCACGGGCGGAGTCGCGAGAGCGTTTGCAGGGCACGGTGCGAAGCTCGCGATCACGAGCCGCAAGGAAGAAAATCTGCAAGCAATGAAGACGACGATCGAAGCACTCGGAGGCGAATGTTTCGCGGTAGCAGCCGATGTCCGCGATTTCGAAGCCGTTCAGAACGCGATCGCAAAGACCGTCGAGCACTACGGCAAGATCGATATCGTAGTAAACGGAGCCGCCGGAAATTTCCTTTGCGCCGCAGATCAGCTCTCGGCGAATGGCTTTGGAACGGTCGTCGATATCGATACCAAGGGCACCTTTAACGTCTGCCGAGCCGCATTCGACGAGCTGAAAAAGTCGCAAGGCCAGATCCTCAACATCTCCGCGACGCTTCACTATCTGGCTACACCGATGCAGATCCACGTCTCAGCGGCCAAAGCAGGTGTCGATGCAATAACGCGAAATCTCTCAGTCGAATGGGGCCGCCACGGAATCCGCGTCAACGGCATCGCACCCGGCCCGATCGAAGATACGGAAGGGATCAAGAGACTTCTGCCCGAAGCCCTAAAAGAAAAGATCACCAAAAAGATTCCCGTCGGCCGCTTCGGACGCATCGTCGACATCGAAAACGCCGCCCTTTTTCTAACGTCTGACGCGGCTAGCTACATCAACGGCGTCACACTGGTCGTCGACGGCGGACAATGGCTGCTGGGAACAAGTCTCGGCTAATTCTGTCCCAGCACTTTCTTGACCTGCGCCTCTGGAGACTCAGGACCGGCATTCTTACCTAATATCGATCGCAGAACGAGCATCTTTGCGAGAATTCGAACTTCCGGCCGGTCGAAGCGATTCGTCAGAGCCCTCGTCTTGCCGAAATCCGCTCGGACCAAAGTAACCAGAGTCGTCTCAGCAACGCCGAGTTCACGCGACAGCCCGCGGATCATTCCGCCGCCGAACGCACCGACCTGCGCCTCGCCATCCGAGATCATCTCTTCCGTGACGTCGATGAATTCCCCGACCTTCACGAACGCAGAGATCAGATCATTCGCCCGCCCGATCGCCGATTCAAGGATCGGGAACGCCTTGTCCGGATCGGCCTCGGCATATCCGGACGCAAGCATCCACGTGTACATAAAGTCCTGATAATTCTTCGGCTGCGGGTTCACGAGCGACTCGGCGTCACGCATTATCTCCGCCGCAAGCTGCTTGTCACCCGCCTTCGCCACTTGCGACGCAAGCATACTCAAACCCATGATCTGCTTGTCCTTCCCGCGGGTCTGCATCAGGATCTTCCGCGATTGAGCAACGACCTTCTCCCGCTCTTCTTTCGGCAACTCGCCCTTCCCGATCTTCGCGACATCGGTCATCAACTTCTCTTCCGCGAGCCGTTTCGCCTCCTGTTCTTGCTGCGATCGAGAGTTGGAATTCGAGTTAGCGGAAGCCGTTCCATATCCGGCAGTATTGACAGGACCCGAGTAGTCGGGCGGCGGAGCACTGACGTTTACAGCCCTGTTTCCACGGACCGTAAATGCGTTCGCATTTCCTTGACTCAGCAATCCCGCTCGAAGCTTCGCCCTTACCTGAGCAGCCCTCGCCGGGGAGTATTTCTCGATCGCCGAAATATACTGCATTCCGAAATCGTTACCCTCACCGTCCAGGATATGCTTCGCCATCACTTCCGTGAGTTCACGCATGTCGGCCTGCGAGTACACAGCCTTCTTGCCTTCCGGCTTTCGTGAAGCCTCAAGCTTTTCCGACCCGAATTCGATAAGCGATCCAAGCGTATAGACTTCATAGGATTTGAATTTCGTATCCTTCGCCTTCTTCAGCAACGCCTGACCAAACTCGACCGCGACTTCCGGGTCCTTGTCATAGATCTTCCGCAGAAGGTCAACGTGCTGAGAGTCAAGCCCCTTCTCAAGTGACCTCAGTCCATACTGCGACGCCTTGGCCGGACTCTTGAGCGCGACCTCTTTCAACAGGTTCATCTCGAAATACGTGTCACGTCCGCTTAATGAAGCTGCCTTTGGATTCGTGCTCGCCGTGTCGTAGAAAAAGCCAAGTGCTACGTCCGGATCGTGTTCGGCGATGCTCGTCGCGACCTGCTGCCTGACAGCCATCGCCACGCGATACTTCATCTCCACTCTGCCTCGATCCGAGGCATCACCAAACGGAAACCGACCGACAGACCCGCCCTCTTCCTCTTCCGGCAGCGCCATCATCTGCCCGTCCAGCCGCGCTATCAGCTCGCGAAAGTCCGAGATCGCCGCGTTGAACATCGTCCGCGCTTCCTGCTCGTCGTGAAACCACATCAGCCCGGCAAGTTCTGCGGAAAAGCTGATCCGGTTCTCAAGCGTGCGCATATTCTGGACGTCGCCCATCGTCTCGCGCAGGAACGCGATCGCTTCCTTGCGGAGTTCGGCAGGATCAGGCTTGGGTGGCTGAGTCGCAGAAGTTTGAGCAAAAACGGGCGTGGCGAAGGCGAGTAGAAGCGCAAATACGATAGCTTTTTTGTACATCGGTAATGGGGTCTCCGGTGATTTGACGGTTCAATAATATGAATATTGCCGCTCGGAAGTAAACAAATATTCAGACAGAAACGCGACCGTTAGGGAGCGCGGCGAGCGGGCGGCCAACCTGCACGCTCGTTCACACTCGCGTTTCCGCCAGGAATATTGAAAAATTGTATCAACCAATGTTGCTCATCATCGACAATTACGATTCGTTCACGTACAACCTCGTCCAGTACCTTGGCGAGCTTGGAGCGGATATGAAAATATTCCGCAACGACGAGATCACCGTCGATGGGATAGAGAGTGACCTTCAACCCGAGCGAATTCTCATATCGCCAGGCCCCGGAACACCCGACTCAGCCGGAATAACACTAGAAACAATAGCGAGGTTCGCCGGCAAGATCCCGATTCTCGGCGTCTGCCTCGGCCATCAGGCGATCGGCCAGCATTTCGGCGGCAAGGTCTCGCGGGCGCCCGAACCCGTCCACGGCAAACCTGTCGAAGTGACGCACGATGGCCGCTCGATATTCGCGGGGCTGCCGGAAAAGTTCAACGCCGGCCGTTATCATTCGCTCATCGTCGAACGCGATGGAATGCCAGACTGTCTCGAGATCTCGGCCGAATCACCCGACGGCCTCGTAATGGCGCTGCGTCACAGAGAACTCCCGATCGAAGGAGTCCAGTTCCATCCCGAATCCGTCCTGACCGAACACGGGAAACAGATGCTCGCAAACTTCCTCGCATCCGCGTGAACCCGCTCACCCCATTCGGAAAACTCTACGGCCGCGTGATGGACGTGCGGAACCTGCTCTACGACCGCGATGTGCTGAAGAGCTATGAGCTTGGAGCGCGGACGATCAGCGTTGGTAACCTCACGACCGGCGGAACGGGAAAAACGCCGCTCGTAGCGTTGATCGCGAAGATGGTGATCGATGAAGACGAGACCGTCTGCATCCTTACACGCGGTTACGGACGGAAGAACCCCAAAAGCCGCGTACTCGTCAGCGACGGAACGAACATTCTCGTTGATGCCGAAACCGGCGGAGACGAACCCGTCGAACTCGCCCACAGGCTCAATAGCAAAGCGGTCATCGTCGCCGACCCCGATCGCGTACGGGCCGCAAGGTGGGCGAGAGAAAAATTCCCGATATCAGCCTTCATACTCGACGACGGCTTCCAGCATCGCCGGGCCCGACGCGATCTGGACATCGTCTGCATCGACGCAACCAACCCCTGCGGCAACGGACGGATCCTTCCCGCGGGGACGTTGAGAGAATCATTCAAGAGCCTGAAGCGAGCCAACGCGATCGTGATCACGCGGACCGAGCAGGTCGAGAACACGAATGATCTCGAGGCTCGCCTAAAAAAGAGCAACGCAGCCACACGGTTATTCAAGGCACGAACCGAGCTACAAGGTTTCATTACGCTGGACAAATTTCACGCAAAGACGCAGAGCACGCAAAGAGAACTTCAAAAGAAACTCTTCGCGTTCACAGGCATCGGTAATTCCGGCAATTTCTTCGCATCACTCAGGACGGCACACGAAGAGATCATCGGCACCGAGTTGTTCCCGGATCATCACCGCTTCACGCAGGCTGAGATTTCAGGATTGGAATCGAAAGCGAAACAGGCAGGAGCAGAAGCACTCGTGACCACCGCAAAGGACGTCGTAAAACTGAAGAGGTTCAAATTCGAACTTCCCTGCTACGTCGCGATTGCTGAAATGGTGATCGACAACATCGACGCATTCAAAAAACTCGTCACTTCTTCTTAGTCGGCGGGCCTTTCTTGTCGCCCCAATAGAACGCGCGGACGACGAGCACGTAGACGGTGATGCAGATCGCGAGGAGGATAAAAAAGAAGACGATAAGCCAGGCGAGAGGTGACATTTAGGCGGGTTCCTCCTCGGGCTTTTTCTCTTCGTGGACAAGGCCTTCGAACAGCGTCCGGCTTCCCTGGTGATCCAGAAAATGCTTGTACGCAACCGTCAGCAGAGCCACGACCGGGATCGCCAAAAAGACGCCGGGTATCCCCGCGATCTGCTCACCCGCCAGCACCGACAAAATGATCAGCACCGGATGCAGATGAATGCCTCCGCGAATGATTCGCGGATACGTTATGTAGTCGTGAACGATCCGCAACACGATCAAAAAGGCGAGCGTCGGCCAAGCCTTCCACGCGTCGTCACCCAAGCCCGCGGTAGCGACCGCGATCGCCCCGATCGTTAGTGGCCCAAGCAGCGGGATGAACTCGAAGATTCCCGCAAGTATCCCAAGCAGCAGCGCATACTTCAGCCCGATGATGTAAAACGCGATCGTACACACCACGCCGATCAGCACACAAGAGATGATGCAGGCGCGAACGTAAGCCGCGAGCGTATCGTTCGAATCACTTAGGATGCCGTCCGCACGCATCCGCCATTGCCCGGCCGGGAAGAGTCGCAGCACCGCAAGACGAAACGAATTCACGTCCTTCAGAAAGAAAAATCCAAGTATCGGAATAATGATCAACCACGGCACGAAGGTGACGAAGGACAAGAGACCGCCGCCTATCGTCGCCGTTATCGAAGCCCCGATCGCGGTCGCTTGATCGTTGATACGGGTCTGCACTTCGTCCGGAACTCGGAGCCGCTCAAACCGCCGGTTGAGATCTTGGACCGTCCGCTGAACCGATGCCCCGTAACTCGGAAGGTTAGCGGCGAAATCTCTCGCCTGCTGTGAAACTTGCGGAGCGACACTCGCGATCGTTATGCCGAGTACGGAAAAAACGAGCAGATACGAGATCGCGATCGCCAACGACCGCGGCATGAACCGCTCGATCGACCTCGCCTTGAACGGCGTGCGGATCAGGTTTACCAGCGGGCTGATGAGATATGCAAAGAAGAGCGAGAGGACCAGTAGAAAAAATAAATAGGTCAGCGACCCGATCACACTTTCGATGCGGCTGCCGATGAACAGAAAGATCATCGCGACAACCGTCACCCGCACGATCGACCTAAGCGATGGCGACGCCGGATCGAGCACGACGCGGACCGGTTCGATCTGCTTGGGTTCAAGCAGCCGGTCGCCTTCGTCGTTCCCTGGTTCCACCAATATAGACATTATCTATTGCCCTGCACGTTCGCATTCGTGCTCGCCGGTGACTGTTCCCGCGACAGATCTTCGAACGCGAACCGTTCTTCGATCAGCTTTCGTGATTCGTCCGGCATCCGAAAGTTCGACCCGATCAAGATCGCTTTGCCATCGTCGGAAACCGTCCGCCGGTTCATCTCACCGGGAATCACGGCTCCGGCGAATTTCTTGTCCTCCGCATCAAGCGGCCCACCGTCTTTTCTCTTGATCACATAAACAAAAACAAAATCCGCCGTCCGCATCGCCTAGATATCCTTCTCCAACGAATTATTCACGGGCGTCGATCCCGGGTCTACTGCGTTCGGCGTCCCCCAGTTGTTCGAAGAGTCCACTATCCGCTGATTCGGCGCACACGAGCAAACGACCAACGCCAAAACAACCAACAATATCGATGTCCCGATGATTTCCTTTCGTGCCATTTCGTGCGTTTCGTGTATTTCGTGGATAAAAACTCTCTGCCTACTGAGACGGCTCCGCATCCTCTACCGGAGCGTTGCTATTGCCGTTAGCGTTATCGTTCTGCTCCATCCTGTCCAGTTCTTCTTTCTCTTCCGGGGTTTCCGGCTCTTGGCTGTCCTTCCAGGGTTCGCCCTTCTCGGCGCGGATCTTCAGGATGCGGCCTTCGTCATCGTCGTAGACGACGTCAGCCCAACCGCTTGCGAGCAGCTTGGCGACCATTTCATCATTTTCCTTGCCGTCGGTAAACACATAATTTGCGCCGAACTTTTCGCGGATCAGCGGCCCGGCCTCGTCCGTTTTGGCGGACGTGATGTCGAGCAGCAGCTTGTAAAGATCGGGATTCTGCGAATAGAGATAATTCGGGTCGAGCCCATAAACGTAAGAGTGCTTCTGGTTAAAAAAGAACAGCTTCGGAAAATCGTCCCAGTTCGCGTTAAAGATGCGTTCGCCAGCTGGGATGTTCTCGCTGCCATTCGCATCCACGCCCGTCGCCCACTCCATCGAACGCCGATACCGATCGTTCGCCTCGTTCCCGCGGATTGTCTCCGCCAACCCTTCCTGATCGATCCCGAACTTGTGGAAGCCGATCATATTGAACAGGAACCACAGCCCCAGCAAAATACCGATCGCCCACGCGGTCCCCTCGCGAATAATTCCCCACGCGTCACGTCCCGCTTTCGGCTTATCGGCATCCAGATACGGCTCAAGCTCACGCTTGAAATCTTCCGGCAGTTCGACCGTCTGCTCCTTGCGAAACGCTTGAAAGCTGAACGCAAAAAACAGAACGGCGAACGGCGGGAAATATTCGGCGAAGCGTTTCGAGCGAAACTGTGCCGCGAACAATATCGACACGAACATCAGCAGGAATGTCGCCTTCTCCGGCAGCTTCCCGCCGCGCGGCATAAAGAAGATGTAGCCGAGCAGCATCGCCAGCATCGCGACCGGGAAATGAGTCAGCAGCTCCATCCCGGTATAGGGATACCACTCGCCGCCGACCGCCACAGCAAAATCGCTGCCGACCTTAACTTTGGTGTAGAGGTGTTCCCAAAACAGGTAAAGATTCGCCGGGAAATACGGATTGATGATGTTGCCGGCGATCATTCCCGCCGTCGTATACACGATCGGCCGCCACTCGAACCGCCGTTCGTTCCACGCAATGATGATCGTCCAGATGATCGCCGCGAACCACAGCAGCGGGAACAGGCTGTACGTCCACACGAACGCGAACATCAGCGGCAGCAGCCATATGTACTTCCGCTCGAACAGAAAATAGATGCCCGCAACCGTGAAGATGATCGTCAGCGGCGGGGCCTTCGCCATGTTCATTCGGTAATAGAACATGTTCGCGCAGGTCAATATCGCCGCGAACCACACGAGCAGGTAGTCGACGTCGTAGCGATACAGCAGCCAATAGACCGAAAAGACCGCGAGCGTCCCGAACACGACCGCCGCTACTTTCGCGGCCATCACCGGCTCAAAAAACCACAGGAACGGTATCTGCGCGAGGTGGAAAAGGAAGTGATGGTCGTTGTAGTGCGAAGGGTTCAGAACCGTCAGCGGCAGCCAGTCGAAAACCGGCAGCCCGCGGCCCGAACTCAGGCTCTCCCACAGCAAGGCCGACCAGCGGATATGGTAATACCCGTCCCAATCGCCGCAGCAGATCGCCTCGGTCCGAAACTGCAGATACCCAAGCACCATCGCCGCGGCGACCAGCCCGAACATCAAATACACGAACCGCGTCGCGGCTTCCGATTCTAAATACTGCTTCCAGCTAAGCTTTGCAGGTGCAGCCAAACCACCCTGCCGTACAACGTTTTCGTCCATTATTTGCTTGAAAGATCAGCCCGATAAATGCG
>JBEBGW010000160.1:0-9221 GCA_040081025.1 Pyrinomonadaceae bacterium
ATCATGACGTGCGAGAGCTGCTCTCGCATTCTTTACATAGCGGCCCCGAAAGAGGCTGAAGCGGCAGCGTCGTAGGCTTATCTTTTAGGAAGATTTTCGAGTCGGGCTTCTGCCCGACTTTTTTGCGCTCTGGAGGCAACGATATGGGATAATAAAAGGGCGTCGATTCTCACATCCTCCAAACGCGTCCTTCTCATATGAAAACCATCCTTACCGTCACTTTCGCACTCGTACTCTCAGTTTCGCTCCATGCTCAGTCCAAGACGAACACGGCCATCGAACAGCAGCTCCGATCATCCGGCACGAACGCTACCGTTCATTTCGACCCGAATTCAAAGGTCACGACCCTGAAGGGCGTCGCCGAGAATTTCTCCGATCCCGACACGAAACGCGCCGGCGTCAGGGCGATGAACTTCGGCGTGGGAGCTCTCTACTCCGGTGATAAGATCGACCGCTCGATCGATCCACTCACGCTTTCGTTCTGGATCTTGTCCGGTAAACCTCGGTTCGGTGAAGATCAGACCCTGGTCGTCGTCACCGGTTCGGATCGTACCCACCTTGGAGCCGGACGCTATGTTGCCCGGCGGGATGGGATGGAGTACATCAACTTCAACCTGACACGAGATCAATTTTCAAAGATCGCTGGAGCCGAGTCTTTTGTACTCGGCGGTAAACAATTCACGCCCACCGGATCGCAGAAGAAACTTCTTCGCGAGATCCTCGCCGCGACTCAGGCTAACTAGCCTTCGACCATTCATCGGCGATGTGAACGTCGGTCTTGATCGGTACACGCGAGACAAAATCGCGGCCGGCGGCGACCATCGCGGCGTCGAGTTTTGTTGCGATCGCATCTGCTTCCGTCGCATCGCACTCGACCATCACTTCGTCGTGCACGATGTTCACGAGCTTGGCCGACGTGCCGCTAAGCGAATCGTGCAGCAGGCGTAAACATCGTTTCAAAATATCGGCCGACGTGCCCTGGATCGGCATGTTCACGCCATAGCGTCGGGCGGCCCCGATCGACGATCGGTCGGTCTCGTCGTATCTGATCCGCAGCAGTCGCCCCGACGCCGTTCGTGCGACGCGATCATCCACCACCGAGCGGCCCGCGTTTCTGAGGTATTCGTCGAGCTTTCGATATGTGCCGAAATATTTCCGCATCGTATCTTCCGCGTCCGACTGCGACAGGCCCGTCATCAGACCGAACCGCGATGCTCCAACGCCGTAAACGATACCGAAATTCAGCCGCTTTGCGAACGAACGCTGGTCCGCTGTCACTTCGTTGATCGGAGTGTTGAAGACCTGCGACGCGGTCATCGCGTGAAAATCCTGGCCGCTCTCGAACGCCCTGATGAAATTATCGTCGCCGGAAAAATCCGCGAGGATCCGCAGCTCGATCTGCGAATAATCGGCGATCACGAGCTTCCTTCCTTCCGGGGCACGGAAGCATCGACGATAGGCGGCCTCGTGCGGGATCTGCTGAAGGTTTGGATTCGAGCATGAGAAGCGGCCCGTCGGTGCGCCGATCTGGCGAAAGTCGGCGTGGACGCGGCCGGTGGCGGGCTCGACAAACTCAAGCGTATTTTCGCCAAAGCTCGTCATTGATTTCTGGACGGCACGATAGTCGAGCAGTTTGCCGACGACGGGATATTTCTCCACGAGCGGCTGCAGCTCCCATGCACGGGTCGAATTCGGCATCGGAATGCCGAGGTTGATCATTGCGTCCGTCACCTGCTGCTGCGAGTCGAGATTGATCTCCGGCCTGCCGAACAGCGAAGCCTGGGCGACACCGGCCGAGAGCATTTCCTGCAATTCGTTCGCCGCCACCACCTGGATAGCCTTTACCTTGTCGAGCTGTTCACGCCATCGCTCGGTGTCGAGAAAGATGCCGTTAAGCTCCATTTCTGCGATCGGCATCAGGCAGTCAAACTCAAGTTCGGCGACCCGCGTCAGGCCGTCCGCCGCGAGCCGGTCGGCCATCTGTTCGTGCAGCGTAAGCATCACTTGGGCGTCGCGTGCGGCGTAGGTCAACTGTGATTGCGATAGCTCGGGCGCGTTCCAATCGCTCACCTGTTCGCTCTTATCGAGTTCGACGTCGGTGAAAAACTTCGCAACGTCCGCGAGCGAATGGCGACGGTCGCTGTCACCCGCCGCGATCAGGACGCTTGCGAGAAACGTATCGAAAACGCCGTTCGTCTCGCAGCCGAGGTGATGGCGGATCCACTTTAGGTCGAACTTTGCGTTGTGGGCGACCTTCTTGACCGACGCGTCTCCGAGTAGCTCGCGAAGGGGGGCGAGCTCGACACTCGTCCGCGAATCTTCGCCGAGCTTATATACATCGAAAACGTACGTGCTCCGGCCCGTGCTCAACTGCACCAGCCGCAACCGCCCCTTATACGGGTCAAGGTCCGTCGTCTCCGTGTCGAACCCGAGCGTGCCTTCACGCCGCAGATCCTCGACCGCTCTTGCGACGACGTCGCCCTCGGTCACGTACTGAAACTGAATATCCAAACTTCTCTCAGGTGTCATCGGTGTTGACAAGTATAGTCCTTCGTTCTGCCAACGCGGAAGCGTGCCCCTAATCTCCGCAAAACATGCGGAGATTAGGGGGATTATCTCGGGAGACCTTGAACATTGGTTGCGGAGGCGGCGGCATAGCCGCGAGAATTTTCAGGCGATTATCGGAAAAGCACAGCTTTTCCGCAAATAGAGCGGCGAAGCCGCAATACAGGGCTTCGTCTAATCAGTTTGGTTTCTTATCCGGCTGCTGAGGGATCGGCATTAGCTTTGATCGGTCTTTTGGCGTTATAGGAAGAGGCCGGGTCTGTCTGCGAATGAAGGTTTCGGTTGGTTTTGTGGGTTCGGTAGAGAGGGGTTCTGGGGCGTCGTAAAACAAGCCGACGACCACCTCAATATTACCGACTTCGAGACATACGTTGACGGTCACCTTCTCGCCGGAATTGACGGTGATCGCCTGGATGATGTGTTTTTTCCAGGGCGGACCACCTGTCGTTAATACGTAATTCTCGGCTGGTTTGATGTCAGCCATCGTGAAGCTTCCATCCGCATCGGAAGTGGTCGCAGCTACTAGACGCTTTTCGAGGTGAAGGTTGATCTCGATGCCGGCGACCGCAGCTCCCATCATGTCAACGAGCGAGCCGAAGATCTGGCCGTTCTTCGAGTCGATCTTTACCCGTTCGGGCTTAGGACTGGGATACGAGCAAGGATCTGGCTTCTGCCCGTATCCGACGGAAACCAGTCCGAGCAGGGCTGAAAGGGCGGCTCCGGCGAGGGTGGCGACGCGTTTGCGGACGGCACGGAAGCCGACAGGGCAGTCTTGGGTAAGGACGGTCTCATCGGCTCGCTGGTACATCCGCACGCAGAGACGGCCTTCGGTTGTTTGAACGAGCGATTCGATCTCGTCGCGGCTCAGACCGACGATGTTGTATACGTTTCGTTCGCAGCTCCTGCAAAACCGCGCACGGTCACTGCCATCCATCGAATCCCAACCGACGTGACACGGTGAGGCAACCCGCATTCGTTCAACATTGAGTCTTTGAGCCATATATCGGTTTCTGGATGCCTTGGATTCGGAGTTGGTTGCAGACTGCGAACGCGGGAAGTGGACGCGGACCGGTCTTTCTCACGTCAAGGGTTTTAGACTTTGGGTGACGCGGGTCGCTTTTTCGAAGAGGGCATTGTGCCGGGCCGAGAAGCTGATCACGTTCTGCTCTTCCAACTCCGCCAACGCGTCGATGAGACTACCGCGATCAACTGTCGCGAAACTCGTTCGCAGATCCGTAAAACTGACTCGGCCATCGGCAGCAAAAAGAAACGCGGAAAGGTCGATCAAGAGCTGCTCCTCGATCGATCGGATCATGGCTGGGCTGTGCGGGTCCATATACAAAGATTCTACGCTCTGCGGCCACCGAATAGTGAATGGTGAATAGTGGCCGGGCACGCGGGGACGCATGCGGTCCAGTCGTAACGCGCCCGATCGCCACGCTCGTTCACACTCGCGTCACTGCCCGAAGAGAGAAATAGGTTTTGCCTAATTGGTTTATTTGGTTATACTTTCTCGTGAGTTTGCCTGGAGCCCGTGCTTGAGTGATTTGAGCGTCCGGGAGCGAACGATAAGGATTCGATAGGGTGCTTTTCCAGAGCCCCGTTTAGAAAACAGATTTTTGAGAAGGTCGAGCACATCCCGTTTCGGATTTGTGCTCCCTTTGTGAAAGGCCGATGAATTGGGCTTTTCGCGTGAAAACGATCCCTCGTGTGAATCAAACCTACTCTCGTTGTTTCGGAGCAAGCCTCCGGTTCACCGAACACAATAAGTTTATACATACGCAAGATCCGTCGCGGCGGTTGATCTAACCTCTGGGCGCACGTCTGTTTATCGAATCCCGCTCAATTTCTAGTCCAGCCGCGAACTCGATCCAAAAAAATTGAGGACACAAGACTTGTATGTCTAAAGAAATGATCATAAGCGTCAATGGACGCGAAAAGAAGATCGCCATTCTCGATAACGGTAAGGTTACCGAGTTTTATATCGAACGCGGCGACGAAGAGAACAGCGGCATCGCCGGGAATATCTACAAGGGCCGCGTACAGCGCGTGCTGCCTGGAATGCAGTCGGCATTCGTAAACATCGGCCTCGAACGCGATGCGTTTCTGTATGTTTCGGACTTCTTTGACGAAGAAGAAGAGATCGAGCGGATCGTGATGGAAAAGGGCAAAAAACTCTCGCCCGAAGAAGCCCGCCGAGAGGCGAACGAAAAGATCGACCGCTCGCGTATCGAACGCGAGAAGGCGATGGAATCGACCCAGGAGATCGCCGAGCCCATTGTCGAGGGTGAGGCGGTTTCGTCTGAGCCTGCTGCTGCTCCGGTTGAAAGGGGACGCGATGGCGAACGCGACCGCGACCGAGGCGGTCGTTCACGCCGCGGCGGACGCGATAGGGATAGAGATAGAGACAGAGACCGCGACCGGGATCAGCCGCGAGGCGGTGATCGGCAGGAGTCTGCTCCGTCAGAGCAGATCCACGTATCCGAACCCGAACGCGAGCGCGAACCGGAGTTTTTCGATCTGAATGTTGCCGAGGCACCAGTCATCGAATTCGACGACGGCGGTTTCGAACGCGTCGGCGACGACGATACCGGCGAGATGTTCAAGGACGCATACGTCCAGGAGGCGATCCAGGACCGCGTCCGTGCAATAGAGTTCGATATGGAAGAGGAGTCGCCGGCCGAGGTTGGCTCGCTGCTGCGTTCTGTTGCTTCTGGCGATGCCGGTTTCGAACGGATCGCTGACGAGGACGAGGCAGTCGAAGATAAGCCGAAGAAGAAGCCCGCAAAATCTCGTTCGAAGAAGGCGGCAGATACCGAGGCGGAAGCTGCTCCGGTCGAGAAGAAATCGCGCGGAAAGAAGAAGGCCGACGATACCGTGGCCGAGAAGCCGAAGCGTTCGCGCTCAAAGAAGAAGGCCGAGGCAGACGAGGCATCTGAGGAGGGGTTGGCCGATGCGGATGCGAGCGTTCGCGAATCCGACGATACGTCGCCGATGGCTGTACGTCGGGGCGGACGCGGCCGCAGGCGTGGCGGCAAAGGTCGAAAGAAAGAGGACGGAACCGAATCGACCGAGGAAGGAGTGGAAGGTCAGGACGACGAGTCCCCCGAGATCGAAGTTTCCAGCGATGGCGGCGAGCCGGTGGTTGAGTTTGAATCGGATGCCGAAGCAGAAGCCGTGAGCGAACCCGAATCGGAGGCGGCTGAGGAAGCTGCGGTCGAAACGACTGACGCTCCGAACGCCGAGGGAGATCGCGGCCAGCAGCGAAATGCTCGTGACGATCGAAACCGTGAACCGCGTCGCGGTCGTGGTCGTGATCGAGATAACGCCCCACGCGATCGAGATGCGACGCCGCGTGATCGGGATAGCAGTGCTCCGCGCGATCGAGACAACAACGCACCACGAGAAAGAGACAGCAATGCTCCGCGTGAACGAGAAAATCAGCAGCGGGGCGATCGGAGGCCGGATCGAAACGGACGCGACGATCGGGGCGAGAGACGCGGCGGGCCGCCGACGATCTCGGACCTGCTTCGCGAAGGCCAGGAGATTCTGGTACAGATCGCGAAAGAGCCGATCGCAAAGAAGGGTGCGCGTATCACGTCGCACATCGCTCTGCCGGGCCGGTTCCTTGTCTATATGCCGACGATCGAGCATGTGGGCGTTTCGCGAAAGATCGAATCCGCGAGTGAACGCGGACGGCTTCGCACGCTGATCCAGCGGATCCGTGCCGACGAGGATGTTCCGTCGGGTGGATTTATTGTCCGCACTGCCGGCATCGGCATCTCGGAAGAAGACCTGCGACAGGACGCACGTTATTTGGTACGGACCTGGATCGAGATCAAGAAAACGACGGACAAAGCCAAGTCGCCGGCGATGGTCCATCAGGACCTCGACCTCGTACAGCGGCTTCTTCGCGATCAGCTTTCGGACGACTTTGCCGCGATCCGCGTCGATAGTGAAGAGGAATATCTCCGGACTGTCGAGTTCATTAATCGTATCCAGCCGAAGCTCGTCAATCGCGTCAAGCTTTATACGCGTGAGACGCCGATCCTCGAGCAGTATGGCGTTCAGGAAGAGATCGACAAGGCGCTCAAGCCGCGTGTTTGGCTGAGATCGGGCGGTTATCTCGTGATCAACCAGACCGAAGCTCTCGTCGCGATCGACGTCAACACCGGCAAGTTTGTCGGCAAGGGCAATGCTCGTCTCGAAGACACGATCACGAAGACGAACATGGAGGCAGTCGATGAGATCGCGCGCCAGATCAGGCTTCGCGATCTTGGCGGCATCATCGTGCTCGATTTGATCGACATGGAGGATCGCCGCAATCGGCACAAGGTTTCGCAGGCTCTGCAGGAGGCTTTGCAGCAGGACAAGTCGCCGACGAAGGTGCTGTCGTTCAACGATTTCGGGCTGATCATCATGACCCGCAAACGCGTCAAACAGTCGCTCGAACGAACGATGTGCTCTCCGTGCGAATATTGCGAGGGCGCCGGTTGGGTGAAATCGGCGACGACGGTTTGCTACGAGATCCTGAGTGAGGCAAGACGGCTCGCGAAGCATCAGGAAGACGTGCGACAGACGACGCTGCGGGTCCATCCGGACGTTGCAAAGGCGTTGCGTTCGAGCGAACGGAGCGTGCTGGAAGAGATCGAGGAACACCTCGGCTTTATAGATGTATCAGCCGATCCGCACATCCATCAGGCACAGTACGACTTCGCGTTCGTGTAGAACGAAGATCGAAAATAGAAACGAGGCTAGCGATTCCGATCGTTAGCCTCTTTTTGTGCCAACTGTTAGCTAATTGCGGTCGTAGATCTCGATGCCGACGATCCGCACGATCTGGAAATCATCGAGTGCGTCGTGCGGCAGGAGTGATGTCGTATCGATCATCACCATCACGCGATCGGTCTGCATTCGTGGGATTAGGCTTTCGGTGACGGGAAGGTCGACCACGCCGGACACAGGTATGGCGACATCACCGAGGAACTTGCCCTCGTAAGATACTGGTACGGGTATTGTCGTCGGAAGCTGACAGTTCTTGAAAAGCTCCGGACGGCGTTCGGCGAGGGAGAATGTAAATTTGGGCATCGCGGGTGTTTATAGTTTGAGGTCTTTTTTCAGATCCTTTGGGTTCGAGGGTTTATCGAAGATCGAGTCGGAGATGCGGACGTTGAACTCGACCGATTCGTAGTTGATGCGCGATGTGGGTTTGCCGTTTGTAAAGCGGTCAACGATGTATGGAGTGCGAATTCCGCCGACATCGACCCACTGGGCGTAACGATCTTCTTCGGTAAGCTCCTCTCCCTCCGAGTTAGTTCGTTTGTAACTCGCTTTCATCGGCGTGCCGTCGTCCGCGAACTCAAATTCGACCGTGAGGCCGTCTTCGTACTTCAACCGAACTACATCATTGCGTTTTCCGAGGGTCGCCGGGCGTTTGCCTACGTAGGAGATCTTGCCCTTTCCATGCCAAGCGCCTCGTAGAAGCGTGTCGAGACTGACGCGCATTCCGCGCTGAAAGTTCTCGATCTGAGCTTCGTTCTGGATCTTTATCAGCTCCTGATCGCCGTCATAGACCCATCCGCTCGTGCCAACATTTGTCTGGACGAACTTTGTCCCGCTGCCTTTGAACTCAGTGCGCTCCTTATCGGGATAGGCGATCACATCGAGAAAAGTTTGCGATGACGCGATGAACCCATCTTTCATCAAACTGAATCTTCCGCGGCCGACCTGGGTCGTCACCTTAACATAACGTTGACCGCCAAGACGCTGCACGGCCTTATCCAGAATAGTTTCGGGAAGCTCTGGCGTAGGTTGAGCAAAAGCGGCAGCGGTGATAAAGAGAACGGTTGCGACGGCTAGCAATACAAGGCGTAAGGTCATAAAAGATCAGGTTAAGAGTAATGGTAACACCCGATCCTTTGATGGTGAATGCGCCATTTAGGTTCGATGGCTACGGCTTGAAAGAGTATTCGACCGTCATCGCTTGCGACACGGGTTGTTTGCTCTTTTTGTGAACTGCCGGAGAAAACTTTAGGTTCTTCGCCGCCGCTTCCGCGGCTTTATCGAAGTCTTTGTGCATCACACTGTTGACACTCAGGATCTGGAGTTCACCGGTTGCTTTGAGCAGTACACTGACCATCACCTTTCCTTTCATCCCCTCCGCCCGCTGCGCTTCCGGATAAGCAGGAAGAGGCTTGTCGACGATCTTCGGTTTCGAAACGTCCTTGTCGGATTCGTCGTAGTAGAGCGATACGGTGTAGATCACCGTCATCTTCATCGCGGTCGGCGTTCCGTTGAACTTGGCCGGCTTGAATGTAAACTTCTGAAGCCCGGCGGCGACAGCCTCACCCGTTCCGTGTCCCAGATTGTTGACGATAACGATGTCGCGGACCTTGCCATTCTCACCCAGGGTCCCGGTTACTTTCACCGCCCCTTCGACTCCGTTCTTCCGGGCCGCCTCGGGATAATCTACCTCGAGGGCGCCCGTTAGTTCAGGTGGTTCGGTGATCATCGCCCGTTCAAACTCATACTTGTAGCTGAAAAACATTTGTTGGGCAGATACACCTGAAGCGAGCAGCGTCAGGATACCTACAAAGAGAGCGTATTGGAGGAGTTTGGACATATAGTTTTTGGCTATTCCGAAATAGAAAAGGGTC
>JBEBGW010000161.1:0-9219 GCA_040081025.1 Pyrinomonadaceae bacterium
GTAAAGAACCGGGCCCAGGCCGAGAGCGAGACCTTCCGCAACCGCATCTGGGAGTGGTACAAGGACGACCTCTACACACGACTCGAACCCAACGGCTCGATCGTCCTCATCCAAACCCGCTGGCACGAAGACGACCTCGCCGGCCGCCTGCTAAGAGACGACCACGACAACTGGATCATCATTGATCTTCCTGCATTGTCAGAACCGGGAGCGATAGCGACCGGACTCCTGTCAGAACCGCCTGCGTCAGCGGGCGGCCAGATCGCGGACATAGAAGAACCGCAGATAGACGCAGATGAACGCGGATCTGGAACTGACTCAGATTCCGCGTGCTCAATTGCTCCATCCACATTAACAACGGAACAAACGGAAAATACAGAAAAAGAAATCAGCGTCCATCCGCGTTCATCTGCGGTTAAATCTCCCTTCGAGTGGAGGGACGCGCCCAACATCGCCCTCTGCCCCGAGCGCTTCCCCGTCGAAGCACTCGAGCAGCAACGAAGACAACTCGGCACCTACTCATTCTCCGCGCTCTATCAGCAGCGTCCCACTCCCGCCGGCGGCCAGATATTCAAACGCGAGTGGTTCAAGAACATCATCGACTTCGCACCACCCGGCCTCAGATGGAAACGCGGATACGACCTCGCCGTCTCTACCCGCACCGAATCCGACTACACCGCCAGCTTCCGATGCGCTTTCGATAAACTCGGCAATCTCTATATCTCCGGCGGCTTCCGCCGCCGCATCGAGTTCCCCGAGCAGCGCCGCTACATCATCGATAGAATGCTCAACGAACGCGACACCGAACACGGCGTCGAACTCGCCCTCCACGGCCAGGCTCTCATCCAGGAACTGAGACGCGATCCGGCCATACGAGGCAAATCACTCTCCGGCGTTAAAGTCTCCACCGACAAACTAACCCGCGCCCTAACCTGGTCCCCGCTAGCCGAGGAAGGCAAGGTGATCTTAGTAAGAACCTCATCCCACACCGCAGAGCCGCCGAGACGCAGAGAAATTCTCAAACAGGATGAACAGGATAGACAGGATGGTTTTTCCGATACAGAGATCTCACCGCGTACCAAAAAACATCCTGCCCATCCTCTCCATCCTGTTAAAAATCCCCCTCAGCCTATGCACACCGACTGGATCTCCGACCTTCTCGACGAACTCACCGCCTTCCCCAACAGCACCCACGACGACCAGATAGACGCCATCTCCCTCGCCGTCCAAATGCTCGCCAAGCGCGAATTCAAATCAAGAGGATTCCTGATCAGCTGATTAAATATCACTTTTCACTTATCACTTATTCCGTATTTAGCTATTGACTTAATTAAGTAAATACTTTATTATCAAGATCATGGACGCATTCACGGCACTGGCTGAACCGACCCGACGCAACATCATGGAAATGCTCGCGGCAAGCGGAAGCCTCTCTGCCACAGATATTTACAAGAATTTCAAATCATCGCCGCCGGCGATCTCCCAGCACTTGAAGGTCCTAAAAACCGCAAACCTCGTCCGCGTCGAAAAGCGGGCACAGCAGCGTATCTATTACGTAAACCCGGAGCCTATGAAAGAACTAGAAAAATGGATCCAGCATTTCACCCGCGAAATGCAAAACAGCCACGACCGCCTCGAAGCCCTCTTAAAGCAGGTTCAAAGTTCCGAGTTCAAGGTTCCAGGTGGCGATATACAACCTTGAATCTGGAACTTTGAACCTTTCGACATACAACCTTGAACATTGAACCTGGAACTTTGAACCTTTCGACGTAGGAGAAACAAATGGCAAACAAAACAGTAGTAACAGCAGAACCCGGCAAACAGGACCTCTTCATCACCCGCGAATTCGACGCTCCACGTGAACTCGTTTACCGGGCACACATTGATCCCGATCAGTACGTCCAATGGGTCGGCCCGAAAGATCTGGAGATGGCGGTACAGAAGCTCGACGCCCGCGACGGCGGCACCTTCGAATTCACCCACAAACGCGGCGAGCATACGTATCGCTTCTTCGGTTCATATCACGAAGTGCTCGAGAACGAACGCATCATCGGCACGTTCGAATTCGACGGCCTGCCCGAACGCGGCCACGTCATCATGGGTAAAACGACGTTCGAGGAGCTCCCGAACAACCGCTGCCGCCTGACCCATCAATCGGTATTCTTCTCGGTCAGCGACCGCGACGGCATGGTCCAGTCCGGAATGGAACGCGGCGTCCGCGAAGGCTACGAAAAACTCGACGAACTCCTCGCAAACGCGACCGGCGCCTCTGCGTCAGCCTGACGATATTCCGTCCCCAAAGGGGACAAACTTATAAAGCCCAGGGAAAGGCCGCTTCGGCCGCATCCCTGGGTAAGCCGCCGCCACAACCTCGCTCCCTGAAGGGGAGCAACCCTCACGCGAAATTGACACTCCCAACGAGCCAATATAATATTCCCCACGGCGTACAGGACGCCGCCCGTCCGCGGAGAGGACCGAGTCCACCTGTTGGGAAAGCTAAATTCAGGTTCCACGCGAACCTCCTTTTCGCCCGACGCAGCGGACACCGGGACAGCATCCGAAGGAGGCTCGTAATGTCGATTTACTCTAGTCAGGACCGTCATCTGCCCGTCCGCCCCGATCTGGATCAACTAAAGCATCAGGCTAAAGAACTGTTGAAGGCAGTCCGCAATGGTGAGCCCGAGGCGATCGAGGAGTTCAACGAATTCCACCCTGATCCGCCCGCTCCGGAAGATGCAAAACTCGCCGACGCCCAACTCGCTCTCGCCCGGGCGTATGAAGCTCCAAACTGGATACGGCTTGTTCAAGCCTGCGAACTCGTCGCCGCGATCTGGCAAGACGACCTCGAAACCGTTCGGTCGCTCGTATCAAGGTATCCGAATCTGATCCACGAGGACGCGCTGGTCCGCAAGAGTAACTGGGGCCCGCCGATGAGCTACGCCGCGAATCTTGGACGGAACGAGATAATCAAGATGCTCGCCGATCGCGGGGCGACCGACTTCGAACACGCTCTCGACCGGGCAGCCTTGCAGTCTAAGATCGACACCGCCGAGCTCCTTCACCAATACATGGGCGCTCCGCTGCCGCCCGACGGGGCCCTCGCCGGAACCGCCTATACGCTCAGCGACACAGGAACGGCATTCGCTCTCCGCGCCGGCGCAAGCGTCGTTGATGAGAACGGCAAGAATATCGCTCCGGTCGACGTCGTGCTCGAAACCGACAGCCGCAAACCCGAAGCAAAGCACGCGATCCTTGAAATGTACGCGGCGAACGGATACGTTTTCGACGACACGCCGATAATGGCTCTTCACCGAGGCCGCATCGACCTGCTCGAAGAACATCTTCGCCGCGATCCTTTGTTGCTCAACCGTACGTTCACTCACGAAGAGATCTTTCCGCCCGAAATCGGCTGCCACGACGAGGTACTCGCCACGCAGGGCACACCGCTCGGCGGAACCACGCTGCTGCATATGGCGATCGAGTTTGACGAGGATGAGATCTTCGACTGGCTTATCGAAAACGGCGCAGACATCAATGCTCGATCGGCCGTCGGCGAGAACGGATTCGGCGGCTACACGCCGCTCTTTAGCACCGTGATGTCACAGCCGAACTTCTGGCTGAATTACTCGGGCGGCCGCGGCTCGACGCGGTTCACCGAACGCTTGCTTGAGCTCGGTGCTGACGTTTCGATACGCGGATCGATCCGCAAAAAGCTCCACCCCGGCTACGCTCCGCGATATGATACCGAAAACTGGCACGAATACCGCGACGTGACCGCACTCGAATACGGCGAGCGATTCCACGCACGGGTCTTCGTCAGCGAACCTTCGCTGCAGTTGATCCGCGAACATTCTCTATGACGATCAAATTCTTTAAGACTCAGGCCGACTTCAGAAAGTGGCTTGAGAAGAATCATGACAAAGCGACCGAGCTTACGGTTGGGTTTTACAAGGTTGGCAGCGGCAAACCGAGTATGACCTGGCCGCAAGCGGTCGACCAGGCCCTTTGTTTCGGCTGGATCGACGGCGTGCGGCGTAGGATCGATGATGAGAGCTACGAAAATCGATTCACGCCGCGTCGTCCGACCAGCAACTGGAGCGCGATCAATATCGCAAAGGTCGAGGACCTGAAAGCTAAGGGCCTGATGAAACCCGCGGGTATCGCTGCATACGAGAAACGCTTGGAGCACAAGTCGCGTATATATGCCTACGAGAATGATCCGGCAAATCTCGCGGCGGAATACGAGAAGGAGTTTAGAAAGAACAAACCTGGGTGGAAATTCTTCACTTCGCAGGCACCGTCATACCAGCGTGTTATCGTCCACTGGATAATGCGTGCGAAGAGAGAAGAAACTCGAATCTCGCGGCTGCAGAAGGCCATCGCCGCGAGCGCCGCCGGGAAACGAGTCGAATAACTATTGGAGCCATCATCTTATGCGTCATATTTACATTTTTATCCTTCTGATTTCCCTTTCAGCCGCCGCGTCCGGCCAGACGACACCGCCACGCGTCGATATCCCCACGGTTCCGGTCAATCCCGCCGACGTGGCTTCGATCGATTCGATCATCAAGGCATTCTACGAAGCTATCTCCGGTCCGGCTGGGCAGCCGCGGCAATGGGGACGTGACAAGACCCTTTACATAGATGGTGTGAAATTCGTCTCGATGGCCGAGCAAAACGGCAAGATCGCCATGCGCGTCCGAGATCATCAGCAATTCGTCGACTCCAGCAATGCCGGACTTGTCCGCGACGGTTTCTACGAGACCGAACTTGGACGCATCGAACGGCGGTTTGGCAACACGGCTCACGTCCTCTCATCATACGAGTTCCGCCCAAAACTCAACGGCCCCGTCCTCGGCCGAGGCGTGAACAGCATTCACCTGGTTTTCGACGGCACTCGATGGTGGATCACACACGCGATTTGGGACGACGAACGTCCGAACAACCCGATCCCGGCTGACCTGTTGCCGAAGAAGAAATAGCACGAAAATGAACTCCCATAGTCTGATCTCAACCACTCCAGATTTATTGCGTCCCATACCTGCAATGATGTACCATAGTCGTCCGATGAAAAACGGCAACGCGATCGGCATATTGGACTGCAACAACTTCTTCGTCTCGTGCGAGCGGGCGGTGAATCCTGCGTTGAACGAACGTCCCGTGGTCGTGCTATCTCACAACGACGGGTGCGTTATCTCCCGCAGCGACGAAGTAAAGGCGATGGGCGTGAAGATGGCCCAGCCCCTATACCAGGTCCGTAAAATGCTCGAGGCTCACAACACCGCGATCATCTCGAGCAATCATTCCCTCTACCGCCAATATGCCGAGCAAATACACGATCTACTTATCGAAGACCTAGGCAAGCAGGTCGTCGAGCTTTATTCGATCGACGAAGCATTTCTCGACCTTGGCTCTCCCGACAAACTGGTAATGCTTGGCAAGCATTTGAAGAAGATCATTTTCGACGCGACGAAGATCCCCGTATCGGTTGGTGTTGCCGAAACCAAAACGCTCGCCAAGGTTGCCAATCATATCGCCAAAACGTCGGCCAAAACTCAAGGCGTCCTCGACCTGTACGGATCCCGTTTCACCGACCTCGCACTCAAGCAAACGCCGGTCGGCGACGTGTGGGGAGTCGGACCGAGGTCGGCGGTAAAGCTGAAAGCCAAGGGACTGAACACTGCCTTCGATCTCAAGCAGACAAAGCCAGACACCGTCCGGGGCGATATGACGATCTTCGGGTCGCGGACAGTCCTCGAACTCAACGGGATCAAGTGCATTCCGGTCGAGATAAGTGAACACTTGGCCAAATCGATCGCCCATACACGCACATTTGGAAGGCCGATTCGAAGTTTTCAAGAGGTGCAAAAAGCGATCTTATTTTTCACGACGCGCGCACTTGAGAAGATGCGTTGGAACGATCTGCAAACGCGGACCGTCACGGTCTTTTTGAATACCGATCGGTTTCGCTCCGACTTCTACTCAAAGGCTTTCTCTTATCGTTCTGTATACCACTCCGACGTGACCAGCGAGATCTACGAATGGGTCGATCTTTGTATTCAGGAAACATTTGTCGAAGGAATGGAATTCAAGAAGGCCGGTGTGATCCTGAGCGAGTTGCTGCCTTCGAAGGTTATCGCTCCGCGGCTATTCGATCAGCGGGGTTTCGATCGGCGCCATCACCTTATGCGATCAATGGACGAGCTGAATATGCGATACGGCCGCGACGTGGTTCATTTCGCGGCACTAAAAACGGAAGGAAAATGGCAGGGCCAAACTGAACATCGCCTCAACGATGAGAATCACAACGTCGACCGTGACGCGATAGGCAACGGACAGATGTTCCGGCGGTCGATCAGGTTTATGTAAAAATGCCCCGCGAATTGCTCCGCGAGGCAAATTTACCAGCTCTTTGAAAACTGAAATTAACCCTTGGCCTTCTTAATCTCCTCGACCAGGACCGGCACGGCTTCGAACAGATCGCCGACGATGCCGTAGTCGGCGATGTCGAAGATCGGAGCTCCCGAATCTTTGTTGATGGCGACGATCGTTCCCGCATTCTTCATCCCCACGATATGTTGAATTGCTCCGGAGATGCCGAGGGCGATGTAGAGCTTCGGAGCTACAGTCTGGCCCGACGATCCGATCTGGCGGTCGATAGGCAGCCACTCGCTGTCGCAGATCGGACGCGACGCTGCGAGATCAGCACCGAGAGCATCGGCAAGCTGCTGGGCAACAGCGATGTTCTCCTGCGACTTGATCCCGCGGCCGACGGCGACGATGATCTCGCTCTTCGTTAGATCGACCGAAGCCTTGGCTTCCTGGAACGGTTCCTCGGGAGTCATCCGGATGTCGCCGACGTTCACATCCATCGTTTCGACCGCGGCGGTTCCCTTCGCGGCATTGTCACCCCGGAACGATCCCGACTGGAACGTAACGAAGTACGGAGCGTCGCCGCCGATCGTTACGTCGGCATCGAGCTTGCCGAGGAAGATGCGGCGGGTCAGCACGAGCTTGCCGCCGTCAGCCTTGTATCGGATGCAGTCGCCGACGACTTCCCTTCCAAGCCGCGCTGCAACCTTCGGTGCAAAATCACGAACCTGATACGTATGCGACATCACTACGTACCGCGGGTTCGTCGCCTTGATCACCTGCTCCCAAGCGTCGGCATAGCCGTCCGGCGTGTAGGTGCCGAGTTTGTCGTTCTTCGCAACGATGACCTTTTCGAGATCATACCCGGCGATCTCCTGTGCCAACGCACAATCCTTATCGCAAGGAAGTACGGCTGAGACCTTCAGCCCGAGATCCTTTCCGATCGATTGTGCCGCGGTAATTGCCTCAAGCGAGGTCTTATTGAGAGCGCAATTCTTATGTTCGATGAATACGAGGATCATATTACCCGCACCTCCGATCGCAGCTTTTCGACCAGCTCGACCGCACCGGCCTTGGCATCGCCGTTGCCGAGCATTTGCGTCTGCTTGGTCTTCAGAGGCATGTAAACCTTTTCGATCGTTTGTGCTCCCGCGAACGCTTCGATCGTCGGTGTCACGTCTTTGATCTCCTTTTTCTTCGCCGCCATGATGCCCTTCAGCGAGGCATACCGGATCTGCGAAATACCCGACTGGATCGTCATCAACGCGGGAAGCTTATAGGTGAACCATTGATACCAACCGCTCTCCAACTCACGCTTCACTCGAAGCGTTTCGCTCAAGCTGGCGCGATCGACTTCGATCACGATCGTCGCGTGCGGTATGCCAAGCAGCTCGGCCAGGACAACGCCAGTCTGGCCATAGCTGGCGTCGTCCGATTGGAGGCCGGTGAAAACGAGATCAGCATTCTCTTCGCGGATGGCATCAGCGATCGCCTTCGCGATCTGATAGGGCGAGAGTTTGTTGGGTGTGTCGTGGACGACGTGGATCGCTCGGTCAGCGCCTCGGGCGAGGGCGTCTTTGATAACCGTCTTCGCCGACTGCGCCCCGAGCGTACAGACGACTACCTCGCCTTCGCCCTTCGTTTCTTTCACGCGAAGAGCCTCCTCAAGGGCGTAGCCATCGGACTCGTTGGTCTGCTGCGAGACATCGGCCTCGTTGATCCACTTTTCATCAGGCCCGATCCGAAGGACAGCGTCCTTGTTCGCGACCTGTTTCATCAAAACTATGATCTTCATATCGGAATCAAATAAAATGAATGACTATTCATTCATAGAATACAAAAAGAGCGTTCCAACCGCCAATCGGCCGAAACGCTCTGTGTTATTCAGCGTAACGCTTAAAGATCAGCGACGCATTGGTACCGCCAAAGCCGAAGCTATTGGACAACGCGTAATCGACCACCGCTTCGCGGGCTTCGTTCGGAACGTAATCGAGATCGCACTCCGGATCGGGCACCTGATAGTTGATCGTCGGCGGCAGTTTATTCTCGTGGATCGCCTTTACGGAGAACACAGCCTCGATACCGCCGGCCGCTCCGAGAGCGTGTCCGGTCATCGACTTGGTCGAACTCACCGCCAAACCATTCTTGGCGTGTTCGCCGAAAACCTTCTTGATCGCAAGCGATTCAAACTTGTCGTTGTACGGCGTCGAAGTTCCGTGAGCGTTGACGTAGCCGATCTGCGAAGGATCGATACCCGCATCCTTGATCGCACGATTCATTACGCGGATCGCCCCCGAACCGGTCTCGTCCGGCATCGTTACATGGAAAGCGTCGCCGCTCATTCCGTATCCGACGATCTCGGCGAGAATGTTCGCACCGCGAGCCTTGGCGAACTCGAGTTCTTCAAGGATCATGATGCCCGCACCTTCGCCAATAACGAACCCGTCACGCTCGGCATCGAAAGGCCGCGACGCACGTTTCGGATCGTCATTGCGGGTAGAAAGGGCACGCATCGAAGCGAACCCCGCGACCGACATCGGCGTGATCGCACTCTCGGCTCCGCCGCAGATCATCGCATCCGCGTCTCCGCGTTCGATCAGCCTGAAGCTGTCGCCGATCGCATGAGCACCTGCCGAACAAGCCGTAGCCGTAGCCGAATTCGGCCCCTTCGCTCCATGCCTGATCGATACGTTACCCGAAGCCAAATTGACGATCGCCGAAACGATAAAGAACGGCGAAACGCGGTCCGGCCCCGAATTGAGAAGCTTTTCATGCTCGCGCTCGATCGCCCAGAAGTCTCCGATGCCGGAACTGATATAAGTTCCGACCATCTCGGCATTCGAGTCG
>JBEBGW010000162.1:0-9216 GCA_040081025.1 Pyrinomonadaceae bacterium
CCCTCGGTGCTAAACCTATTCTTCGCTCATTGTTTGGACGAGTTCCAGCAGAACTCCGTTGGCTGAAGAAGGATGGACGAAGGCGACAAGACAGCCTTCTGCACCGATCCGCGGCACTTCATCGATCAGACGCATCCCTTTTTCCTTCAATTTAGCGAGCGAAGCTTCGATATCATCGACCTCAACTGCGATGTGATGGATCCCGCTGCCTCGCTTTTCCAGAAATTTACTTATCGGCGAATCGTCGCTCGTGGGTTCGAGCAGCTCGATGCGGCTTTCACCGAGCGGGAGCATCGCGACCCTGACCTTTTGGTCCTCGACAATCTCGGTATGAACGTTCTCAAGTCCGAGAGCGTCTTCCCAGAATTTCAGCGCCCCGGCGATCTCTTTGGTTGCGATGCCTAAGTGGTTTATTCTCATTAGTTAACACGCAAAAATCCGAACGAGTGTCCCAAAGTGTCCCAAGAGGTGCGTGGGACCCAGAAACTATTGATAACACACGGCTTACGTCGGTCAGCAGACTCGAATTTCGCATTTTCTCAAAAAACAATCTAGTTGCGTACGTGCACAACTATTGCAATTATAACACGCCGGTCAAGCCGCCTTGAGCAGTTTGTCGACTGCGGAATACGGATCGATCTGCTTTTCGGCGATCTGTCGAGCCAGGCGGTCAATCTCTTCCCGCGAACCGTTCCGGGTCAGAAGTCGCACCAAGAGCGCCTCCTGAAGCAACTCGGTCAACCGCCATCTGGCGATCGAGGTCCTTCGTTCTAGAGTTCCGGCGGCCGCTTCTGACTGATATCCGGAATAGCTTTCGATGGCAGTTGCGAGGTCCTCGATGCCTTTGTTCTCAGTTGCAACAGTCCTAACTATCGGCGGATTCCACATATCCGGCCTGTGAGCTAGCGAAAGCAGAGATTCGAGTTCCTTCTGTGTGCGTAGTACGCCCTCGCGATCGGCCTTGTTGATCACAAAAACGTCGCCGATCTCCATTATCCCAGCCTTGATCGCCTGGATGTCATCGCCCATTCCAGGCACGAGCACGACCACCGAGACATCTGCAGTCTTTACGATCTCAACCTCGTCCTGGCCGACTCCTACAGTCTCGACAATAACCTTATCGAATCCCGCGGCGTCAAGAACTGCCACAGCATCTACCGTGGCTCGTGACAGTCCGCCGAGATTTCCGCGGGTCGCCATCGAGCGGATAAAGACATTCTTATCAAGCCCGAGCGTCGCCATCCGAATGCGGTCCCCGAGGATCGCACCACCCGAGAACGGGCTCGACGGATCGATACATACGATGCCGATACGTTCGCCTTTGTCCTTGTAGTGAAGCGCGAGCTTATCGACGAGCGAAGACTTTCCCGCTCCCGGAGCGCCGGTGATCCCGATGACGGTCGCGTTGCCGGTCCTCGGAAAAACGGCCTTCATCAACTCGGCGGCGCCAGCCGTTCCGTTCTCGACCTTCGTGATCGCACGAGCGACCGTTCGCGTGTCGCCGGCGAATAATTGTTCCAGGCTTATTTCAGACATTCGGAGAGCGTTTCGTAAACCGCAATTTTCTCATTTTGTCCTATAAACGCGAAATGGCGAGCCGAAAACATCGGCCCGCCACGGAGGATCCGCAAGATTTAACAGCTACATCGACCCTTCGTCCGCAGACGGGCCGTACATTGCTGGGACGGCGATGTCGTTCAGGCGCAGGTAAACCGAAAGCTGTCCGCGGTGATGGATGATGTGGTTCATCACGAATGATCGCATGCACACGACCTTTGGCATCGTGAAATAGATCTTTTCGCCGTTTCTCATCGTCCAGTCTTCCATAAACTGCTCGTCGGTAGTATTCCTGAGGACATCGGCTGCCTCGACCAGATTCTTATCGAAAAACTCGAGAAGCTCTTCGGTCGTCTTTGGCTCAAACGGCTTGTAATCCATCTTCGCGAAATCGAGCTCTGGATACTGAAGCGTCGGGCCGGTCCAACTGATCATTTCGGCGACGTGCGAGGCAAGTTTGCCGAACGACATCGATTTTTCATGCGGCTTCCAGTCGAACTTTTCAGCAGGTACACGTGACAGAACCTCGCGTGCGACCTTAGCTTCTTGTTCAAGCTCGGCGAGAAATGTGGATCCGATCGTGTTTGAAGTAGCGGCGGTTGCAGTGCTCATATAACTCTCCTTCTAAGGTTGAATTTTCTAAGGGATGAGAATCATAGCGCAGGTGTTTCATAGATGCAAGGCTGAACTACCTGCGTAAGCAGGTGGCAAGGCGATCGGGCTCGGATCGTGTGACAAATGAAAGCAAGCGGATAGTCGCTGTCGTCCTACGTTTCCATTAGGGGTTGGTAGGTCGGCATCGAGCCGCCCGCTTACGCGGGCCGTTCCGCCTACCCACGAAGCAGATTCTTTGCGATCACCATGCGCTGGATCTCACTAGTGCCTTCGCCGATGGTGCAGAGTTTTGAATCGCGCCAGTATTTCTCGGCGGGATAATCCTTCGTGTAGCCGTATCCGCCGTGGATCTGTACACCTTCTTCGGCCACCCGAACAGCGACCTCGGATGCATAGAGTTTCGCCATCGCAGATTTCTGCGTGACCGGCTTGCCAGCGTCTTTCGTTGCTGCAGCTTGTAACGTAAGCAGCCTGGCGCATTCGATCTGCGTCGCCATGTCGGCGAGTTTGAACTGGATCGCCTGAAACTCGGCGATCGGCTTGCCGAATTGTTGACGTTCCTTCGCGTATTTCACCGCCGCTTCGTATGCGCCTTGCGCGATACCAACCGACAGAGCCGCGATCGAAATGCGCCCGCCGTCGAGCACCTGCATCGCCTGCAGAAATCCTTCTCCTTCGTTGCCGAGCCGGTTTTCGTCCGGCACATAGCAATCTTCAAACACGACCGACGCCGTTTCCGATGCGCGCATGCCGAGTTTGTTCTCCTTTTTATCGGAGCGGAAACCTTCCATCGATTTGTCGAAGATGAATGCCGAGATGCCGCGATTTCCTTTTTCTTTGTCGGTCACCGCTACAGCAACGAGAGTGTTGCAGGCGATAGCATGCGTAATGAAATTCTTCGATCCGTTGACCTTCCAACCCGAAGCCCGGTCGCTATCGCTCGCGGTTCTGACAGCGGTCGTACGAGTTCCGGAGGCGTCGGATCCGGCTTGCGATTCGGTCAATCCCCATGCTCCAAAAGATTCGCCTTGCGCGAGCGGGACCAGATACTTCTGCTTCTGCTCCTCGCTGCCGAACATATAGATGTGGTTCGAGCAGAGGGAATTGTGCGCAGCGACGGACAGACCGATCGACCCGCAGACGCGGGCGATCTCTTCAATGATCGTCGCGTACTCGACATAACCAAGCCCCGCACCACCGTATTCCTCAGGAAATAAAATTCCGAGCAGCCCAAGCTCCGCAAGCTTCGGCCGAAGCTCGACAGGGAAGTGCTGAGACTCATCCCACTCCATCACGTTCGGCCGGATCTCGCTCTCCGCAAATTCGCGGATGCTGTACTTTATCTGTAGTTGGTCTTCGTTGAGTTCGAAATTCATATGAATAAGAAAAGGTTATGCTCGCATAATACTGAGTAATTCGCAAGATTTCACCGCTTTTGCTCGCCGACAAGGTTCGCTAGAATCGAGAGAATGGATTGGAAGGCTAATATCCTCACGACTGACGCCGAGGTCGCTGAGCTGTTGCGTGAAACAAAACGCATCGCCGTCCTCGGCATCAAGCCCGAAACCCATGCGGGTCAACCAGCATTCTACGTTCCGCGATATATGCAGATGGCCGGGTGCGAGATCGTTCCCGTTCCTGTTTACTATCCCGAGGTGACGGACATTCTCGGTGAAAAGGTCTACCGGCGGCTTTCAGAGATCCCAGGCGACATCGATATGATCAACGTCTTTCGCCGGTCACAGGACGTGTTCCAGCACGTGGATGCGATCATCGAACGCAAGCCCAAGTCGGTCTGGCTGCAACTGGGAATTAGAGATGACAACTCGGCTGAACGGATGGCGAAGACGGGGATAAAAGTAGTTCAGGACCTATGCCTGATGGTCGAGCATCGGGCGCTCGTTCGTTAAGCTTTCTTATATCCGAGCGATCTGATCTCCGCATCGGTCAGCTTTCTGCTTTTGCCAGTTGCAAGGCCCGCGTCGGTGATCGATCCGATCCGGATCCGTTTTAGCTTCACAACGGAATGCCCAACTGAATCGAACATCTTTCGGATCTGCTGGTTGTGCCCTTCGTAAAGCGTTACCTCGTACCAGCCGTTCTTGTCGGTCGGCTTTAGCGGCTTGATATCCGCCGGTGCCGTCTTGAATCCGTCCTCGAGCCTTACGCCGCGGGCGAGTTTGCGGATCGCCACGTCGGTTGGCAGTCCCTTGGTCTTGACCTGATAGACCTTAGGGATCGTTTTAGATGCGGCAACCTTGTTAGTGAAAGCTCCGTCATTCGTGAGGATGATCAATCCTTCGGTGTTGAAGTCGAGCCGGCCTACGGGATGCAATCTCCCCGAAGCCTTAACAAGATCCGTCACCAGCGTCCGGCCCTCGGGGTCAGCCGCGCTGGATAATACGCCCTTTGGTTTATTGAGCAGGATGTAAACCTGTTGCTGGTTCTCTAGCTTGAGATTGATCAGTTTTCCGCGAACCTTGATGTGGTCCTTCGTTGGGTCTGCTTTCGTTCCAAGCTCGGTGATGACCTCGCCATTCACCGAAACGTCCCCGGCCTTGATCATTTCCTCAGCCGCCCGCCGCGAGGAGATGCCCGCTTGGGCGATAAGTTTTTGTAAACGTTCCTGCATTTAAAAATAAGGATTAGCCATAATACTCTCGATCGTGCCTTGGGGCATATCGTCGAGGGTTCGAACAAAGTCGCGCATCAGGCGGAAGCTGTTCGGGATGAATTCGTCCGGGATGTCGTCTGCTCGGTCGACGAATACCTTCATTTGTTTTGCGGCGAGGACGGCGGCGACGTGGGTGCGAGCCATCAATCGGTCGTGCGAATCTGGCGTGAAGTCCTCGCCTTTTGGGTCCTTGTACATCAGCGACGAAACCTTCGCAAAGCCTTCAAGAAACTCACGCTCATTCTGCGCGAACGGCGAATCTTCGCTCATTCTTCGCGTAACGATCGCGTTGCGGCCTTCGACCGGCGTGCGCGAGCCGAACAGTGGGTGAATGCCTGTTATCGCGTCAGTGTATCGCAGCAAATGCTCTGTGCTCGGCTGCTGAACGCTGCATACATTGATCAAATACTTGTCTTTATTCTCAGCGGCGACCGTCTCGTAGGCCGAGATCGGCACGGCAAGGATGAGGCTGTCAGCATCGTCGGCGATCTGGAAATGCGGCGAGAGAATGGTCTCAAGAAACGTTCCGAAAGAACCCTTGCCGATGATGCCGATCTTCATTGCTGTTGGTCGAGGGCGGTGATCGTCAGGTCTTCAAAATCTTCGATCGATGGAAGATCGGAAAGGTCATTTAGGCCAAACTGGATAAGAAAATCCTTTGAAGTTCCGTACTGCATCGGCCGCCCGACGGTTTCCTTATGGCCTTTCGTTACGATCAGGCGTTTCTCGAGCAGAGTCCGGATCGCCGATGCTGATTGCACACCGCGGATCTCAAGGATCTCAGGAATCGTGACCGGCTGTTTGTATGCGATCACCGACAGTGTTTCGAGCGCGGCGAGCGACAGCTTTGCCGACGGCCGGGTTTTGAGAAACTTGCGGATCTCTTCGTGATACTCGGTGCGCGTCGCGATCTGCCAGCCACCCGCGATCTCACGTATCTGCAATCCGCCCGTACGCTCTTCGTATTCCTTCTGCAGTTCTTCCACCGCCGCTTGCACGGTCTGCTTGTCCTCGCCGATGATCTCGCCGAGCATCTTTGACGTGATCGGCTCGTCCGACACGAAAATGATCGCCTCGGCGATCGCCATGACCGTCGCTGCGGAACGCGCCGGGGCCTCCAACACATTCTCGTCCGGCTGTTCTGTTGTTATTTCTTCTGTCTCGATTTCGCTCATTGCAAAAACACAAAGGATAGCAAAAATCGGCGTTCGATAGTACTACCGCTTCAGGATCGCGAAGATCTCCGTTTGATGCGGATGGGTGATGATCGCGTCGTTGCCGGTGAGGTAGACATCGATCTCCGACCGTACACCGAACTTGCCCGCGAGATAAATTCCCGGCTCGATCGAAAATGCAGTTCGCGGAATCAACCGACGCGAGTCGCGGGTTTCGAGGTTGTCGATGTTCGCTCCGTTGCCGTGGCCTTCTTCGCCGATCGAATGGCCTGTGCGATGGAGGAATTCATCTGCGTAACCTGCTTTCGTGATCACTCCGCGTGAAACGTCGTCAGCCTGAGCACCGGTGATCGGCTTGCCAGTCTTGAAAGCATCTCGGATCGCTTTCAGAGCCGATTGTTGGGCATTGAAAACAATATTCCAGACCTTCGCGTACTCTTCCGGCACCGTCTCGCCGACGTATCCCATCCAGGTCAGATCGGCGGCAGGAGCCTTCGGTTTCTTCACTTTCGTTACGGTATCGATCAGCACCAAGTCGCCGCGTTTGATCGGCGAGCCTTTACCCGCTCGCGGAAAGTAATGCGGCGACGCCGCATTCGCGTTCACGGCGACGATCATCGGTGAAGGATTCATCCCCTCTTCCTCGTACCGCTTCATCATGAACTGCTGGACGTCGTTCTCGGTCGTCGGGATGTCGGCGTTGATGCGGCGTTTGATCTCGGCGAAGGCTTCGAGGATGACCCTCTGCATTTTGGTCGCGGCCTCGGTGTGCATCTGAAGCTGCTCGTCGGTCCAGACCGCTTCGAACTGCTGCACCAGATCAGCGCTCGTCTCGACGCGTACGCCCAGGCTCTTGACCATCTCGATCGTCCCCGCATCGACTCGCGAAATATACGGAACGTCGTTGTTCGGCGAATACTGCATCACGATCCGCTTACCTTTGCCGCCGACCGCCGTCTCGACCTGTTTCTTGAGCAAGCCCCATTCGCGGTAGATCAGCTTCTTACCCGGGAGCAGGTCGATCTGGTCAGGCTCGATCGCGTGTACGACCTTTACCGGTTCGCCGGTTGCCGGCACGTAATAAAACCACCGTCGCGAACCGCCAAGCCGTTCTGTCTTCAAGATCCGCGGGATCAGGATGTCGCTCCCGCGAAAATCGTAGAACAGCCAACCGTCGACTCCCTGCTGTTTGAGAGCAGCTTGGATCTCCACGATGCGTTTCTCTTGGTCGGTCTGTGGATAAGCAACACTCGTGAGTAAGATCACGAGAACCGAGGTCAATAGTATTATTCTAAACATCTCATAAGCGCCTATGGAATAGGTGAATAGGCCTCTTCGCTGCAACCCGAACGTCTCACGAATTCTTAGTCCGCTCTATTTCTTATTTTCTTATTTCGTGGATAGAAAAACCGATTTATCCACGAAATAAGAAAATAAGAAACAAAGACGCGGAAACTGTCCTTACTTGGAAAACATACGATCAGCCAGCCGCAGGAACTCCTGCACCTGCTTGTCCCAATATTTCCAGTCGTGGATGCCGGGGAGTTGGCGATACTCGTGCGGTACTTTTTTCTCGACAAGCAGGCTCACGAATTCGCGATTGCTCTGAAAAAGGAAATCCTCGGTGCCGCAGTCAAAATATATGAACGGCATTTCTTTCATCTTCTCCGGCGATATGGAACGGATGATCGCAAACAGATCGTTTGCCTTTCGCCATTCAGAATCGGCGGGCCCGAAGATGCCGTCGATCGTCTTGCCGATCGCTCCAGGAACGGTCTTCTCGGTGATCTGCGCAGCGCCCAACGCTCCGCTGAAAGAGCCCGCGAGCATGAACTTGTCAGGATATTTCAACCCGAACTTCAACGCTCCGAACCCGCCCATCGATAGGCCCGCTATCGCACGCTGATTACGGCCCGTATTCGTCCGAAACTTCTTGTCGACCTCAGCGATCAGCTCCTGAACGATGTAGCTTTCCCACTTTTCCTTATCATTCGAAACGCTGTCAGTGTACCAACCGTCGCCGCCTTCAGGGGTGACGATGATCACCTTGTAGGTAGATGCATAGTCCGAGAGTTTGGTAAGGTCCGTCCAATTATTGAAATGGCCGGTCAAACCGTGAAGCATGTAGATCACCGGATATCTCGAATCCTTTGCGACCATCTTCTCGACCGGCGTGATGACGCGATAAGGCATATCTCGGTCCATCAGACCGCTGGCCAGTTTATGCTCGGAAACATTCGCTCCGAGTGCAGGGGCCGTTTGCTGAGCATTTGCCGCAAGTGCTGCGAGAAGGATTACGAACGAGAGAAATCCGATTGTTCTTGATCCCATGGTTTCCGCCTTAGCCAAACAGCTTTCCAAACCAACCAGTGCCGCCTTCATCCTTTGCCGCGACCTGCGCCAGTTCGCCCGAATCGAGCCAGACGCCGGTGCATTTGTTGCAGACGTCGATCGTGATGCCTTCGTAGGTCGTTTCGTAAAGCGTGCCGTCGCATCGCGGACATTGCATATCGGCGCTCTTGCTGTCGTCGCCCGAGATCTGCGCCTTCATCTTATCGAGAAGTTCTTTCTCTTTCTGGCGAAAATACTCGTTCTCAAGTGCGCGTCCGCGCTCGTCTAGTTCAATTGGCATTAACTTTTTGATCTCCTTAAAGGCAGAACCACCGGCGTACGCGGGTGGTCCGAATGTGATTTCGAATGATTATACCTAAGCCGGAACCCGGTCGCTAACGTTCGCGGTTCTGACACCTACGACTCTGTCTTGTGTATCGAACGCATTCGCTGGCGAGCTTTCTTGGATCGTCGGATCGTTGGTTTACGTTTGAGGCTCTCGCCGGCCCAATCGGATACTTGCTTGAACGGATGCCATTCGAAATTCTCGAGCGGCAGGACCTCGCTCGACGAATCGCGGAGCCGCAGCGTGCTGAAGGCGACGAAGAAGATGGCAAAGTTGAAGATCGCTCCGACGGTTATGACCATCCACCCAGGAGCAAGTCCCACCGTGGCTCGGGCAAAGAATATCTCCCAAAATCGCGCCATGTCCTGCGGCGTCTGCGCCGGGATCGGCGAAGGGTGAATATAGATCTTGAGCGCCCACGACAACGCGAGCAGAACGAAGATCCAAAGGTAATTCGCCCGCAGCCGCCGCCCAACGGCTTCCCATTCGCTGATCGTAAAGTGCGGTGAGATCAGGTC
>JBEBGW010000163.1:0-9207 GCA_040081025.1 Pyrinomonadaceae bacterium
AGCCTTGTTCCAGCAGGTCCATCGGGACGGTCGCCCAAGTGAAAATGGTCTGAAAAACCACGAGGAGAATTCCGACGAGAATTACTAATCCGAAAATTTTGTGAGTGAGGATTCGGTCGATCTTTTCCGAGATGCCGTGCGCCGCCTGGTCGTTGTGGACCACAGATTCTTGCAGCGCATTCGAGATGAAATTGTATCGGGCGAAAATGCGTGCGTTATCGCCGTCGCCGTTGAGCGATAGCTTCGGCGTTTGAGGGTTTGTTAACGACTGCGAAACTGCATCGGACAGGTCCTCGATCCCACGATCCGCTGAAGCATTTACAGCAACGACCGGCACACCGAGCGAGGCTGAAAGTTTGTCGATATCGATCTCGTGCTGCTGCTTTTCGAACACATCGATCATCGTCAGGGCGATGATGATCGGGACGTTGTACTCGAACAATTGCGTTACAAGATAGAGATTTCTTTCGAGGTTTGTGGCGTCAACCGCCGCGATAACAGCGTCAGGTTTAGGCAATCCAGCGACTTCTCCGCGAAGGACATCGCTGGCAATGTGCTCGTCGATCGATGTCGCGTCGAGGCTGTAGAGACCCGGCAGATCGATCAAGCGAGCATGTTGGTCGCCGATCGTCCACGAACCTTCCTTGCGTTCAACGGTTACTCCGGGATAGTTCGCGACTTTTTGTCCGAGACCAGTTAAGGCATTAAAAAGAGTGGTCTTGCCAGCGTTGGGATTGCCGGCAAGCGCGATGAGCGGAATCGCTTGAGAGGCGTCTCGCATATGCTCGAATACGCGACTAGACCGCGACTTCGATCGCCTCCGCTTCGCTGATCCTGAGGGCGAGGCTATAACCTCGCAGCCTTATTTCGATGGGGTCTCCAAACGGCGCCGATTTTACGACACGAACTTTTACGCCGGGAACTAACCCCATCTCCATCAGACGTTTAGGAACACTCCCTTCGCCGTGTACAGTCACGACATCCGCCGATGACCCGATCTCGACCTCAGGGAGTCTCATTAATTTTTTGCCTCTTTGCGAGGTTTCATCTCCCATAAAACATTTACTATCAACCACTTGCCGTTAAGCTTCGCGATGTGCATATAGTCGACCCAATCGCGCATCTCGAGTTTGACCGTAGCCGCTCCGCCGAGTACATCCAGGATCGTGACGTCCTTCTGCTGATCCGGAACCGCCGTCTGTTTACCGAATCCGCCGCGGGTTCCCTGGACCAACGCCATCGCCGTCATATGGTCGAGACGGGACTGATTCTGGGCGTTCGTGCGGGCAATCCGCTTTGCCAGGTCCGGGCTTAAAGCACTCTCCATCTTGTCTGCATTGCCCTCGTACCAGCCTTCAGCGTAATTCAGGGCCGTGCGTTTGATCGCCTCGCGTTCAGCGTCGGCTTGAGCCGAGGCCGCAGTAAACGCCGCAAGGATCAGGAAAATAGCTGAAATGTGTCTGAACATATTTCTTCGTCTCCTTATATACTATTGAAATTAACTTTCAATTCCAATTGACGTAAACGAAAAGCGGAAAGTTTCAGAACTTTCGGTCCAACACCGGAATCTCGAGCCGATGACGCGACCGCGACTAAATGTACGATCAAAGGGCAAACATCCGGGCGACAGCGAACAGCAGGAAGACGAGCATCTCGGCGAAATAGGGTCAGACCACCATCAGAGCAATTAGGAAGAATTATCCGAACCCGCCGAAACGATGCCAGCCGTTTCTGACGCAAATGCGCACCCAGCACCGCGTTTTTTGATAAGAATTTTTCCAGCTACGGCACCGGCCATACCTGCGATAGTTCATCCAGCGAAGGTCGCCTAGTCAGCTGCCGATACCGACGACGAAGCCAGGATGCATCCCGATAAAGGCACATGTGCCTTGCCGATGAACGGAGCCAAACGGGTTGTGTTTTGAGTAGTGGTGCGCGAGGCCCTGCCGAGGGCTCGGGTGCGGGGGCCACGAACTGAGTGGCCTTTACTTGACTACTCCGCCGGCTGCTTACCTGCCCGGCGGGATGGTTGTGGCCGAGACAAGATCGGCTTGATATTGTCCGGCTGAAAAACGGAACGGGACACGGGTAGCATCGGTCGATAGCCAGACCTTGAGCGCTAGCTGATCGAGTTCGGTGTTGCCGGTATTTATTGTGATAAGTTGCGCCTGCCGCTTTTCGCCGTTGATCGTGATCTCGGCCGGGGCGGAAGGACGAAGGGTAAACACGTAGGGGCGTGATTCCCAGAATACGGCGACTCGGGTGTCGTTAACGGGATTGTCGCGAACCGGGCTTACCTTTAGATTGAACGAACGCATCGCGTAGATGAGCGAAAGGATGCTGTGGGTCGCGATCGGGGCATCGACCTTGCTGCCGCCTTTGAAGCTGATAGAACCGGTGCGGTCGTCGAATATCGCCGACTGAGTTAGCGAAGCAAGCGGGCCGGTCATTCGAATGTCGAGCGTGTACGAAGCGAGGCTGATCGGATCGACGTTCGCGACGATCGAATCGTTCAATGCGAAGATCGGATTTCCGGGCGCAGCATTCGTGACGGTCGAGGTTAGGATGAGCGAATCGCGGGAGGCGACTTGGACTCGTTCGCGAGCACGCGTGACGAAGGTTCCAACAGGACGCCCGCCGGCGGTGATGCGGTATTCCAGCGTTTCGCCGAGCTGGAATGCCAATTCCGCTGCGAGCGGTTGGTTCGCAACGTACGGCTCGGGAGTTGCGGTCGGTCGCGGTGTAGCTATAACGACCGGTGTTGGCGAAGGGCTCGGACGCACCTCGGGCTGCTCAGGCACGATCGACTGTATGCTCGCTGCCTCGATCCGATAACCAGTTTTTTTGGTTTTATTTAGGCGAATGAGAACTGGCACTTTCGCATCGTCCGCGGTCAGGTTGATCTTTACGTCGATAAAACCTAGCTCGGTAAAGTATTCACTTTGCACCGAGACGATCGAGGTCTCAAAATTGCCGGCGGGTACAGTGATCTTCTCGCTTCCGGTCGGCGAGAAAGTGACGCTGTAAACCTTTTCGTCTTCCTGAAAATTCGCACTTCCCGATCCGCCGAGATGTCGGATCTTGTAGATCAGCGAAAGCAGATCCAGACTTGCCGCTCCGGACTGTCGGAAGTCGCTAATGGTTTCTTTCGGCAAGCCCTCGCTATTGTCGACGCGCGAGATGTACAACGGCGAGCCGGTTTCGGGATCGACGAAAGTAGTGCGGATCTCGTCGATCTGTGCCACAGCGGCGCTTACAAGGTTAAGCGTCTTTACTTTCGATCGAAGTTCGATCGCATCCTTGCCCGAAAGGGCACCTCGCGAAACACAATAGATCTCGGCGTATGCAGCCTCCTTGAACTTATCGAGCGAGACCGTATACGTGATGCGTTCGCCGACGCGGAACTGCGTTTGCGCAGACGCCGCCGTCGAAAGTGCGGTCAGCAAAAATGCCAGTAAGAGTGAGGATCTGAGGATTGAAGGTTTCGGCACGTTAAGATGGATAATTGCCCGATGTTATTTCTTCGACGATCTGCTCGACTGCCTTAAGCCTATCCCGTGCAGACGTTATCGGGCGTCCTATCACCAAGTGGTCGGCTCCGACTTGAACGGCCTCGGCCGGAGTCATTACACGTTTTTGATCGTCTTTAGTTGCAGACGCCGGGCGGATTCCCGGAGTTACGATCACAAATTCTTTTGATGCGATGCGGGCTCGGATCGGTTCGATCTCAAGCGGCGAAGCGACAACGCCGTCAAGTCCACATTCTGCCGTAAGTTCAGCCAATTTCAAAACTTGCGGCTGCGTTTCGTTAACAATTCCGATCTCTTTTAGTGTGTCGTCGTTTGAACTCGTCAGCACTGTTACGGCGATGATCAGCGGGCGGTTTATGCCTTCCCTTTCACACGCCTCGGTGACTTCGTCTACAGCCTGCCGCATCATCTCGCCGCCGCCGGAAGCGTGGACATTGAACATCCAGACGCCAAGTCGCGCGGCCTCGACGGAAGCCCTTGCGACGGTGTTTGGGATGTCATGGAACTTGAGATCTAGAAATATTCGTGAGCCGGTGTTTACAAGTTTTCCTACGAAGTCGCGGCCGGCAGAGGTGAATAGCTGAAGCCCGACCTTGAATGCACCGACCGAGCCGCTTAGTTCCTCAACGATCGATATCGCGTCGGTTGGCGTCGGCACGTCGAGTGCAACTATTATCCGGTCTTTTGCTGGTTTAGGAGTTGGATGAGCGGTGGCGGTATTCACGTCTGATTCGGTTGATTCTCGGTAACGGGAGCCCTTACTTACGTGCGGGCTACTGACACGGCCTACTGGCACGCGGGCTACTAAGGCGTGTGGACTTCTTAGTCCATATCTAAAGGATTGCGAAACGGTTTGCCGGTGTCTTTGTCGGCGTTCTTCATCGCTTCCTTGAACTTCTCTTCGAGCAGGCGTTCCCTGTCTTTTTGAGATGACATTTCCTGTGCGAAAAGCTGATCGCGAAGTTCGGCCTGTTTCGAAAGCTGACCCTTTAGCTCGTCGAACGAACCAAGCACCTTCTTTTTTTCCTCGTGCGAGAGGATCGCTCCGGTCAACGAGTCGATCGTGATCGTCGCTTCGCAGCACGGACAATGAATAGAGAATTTCTCCATAGTCAATCGAGATTATACATCATTGCGGGCGCTCGGAATTCTTCGCCGAGCGGAAAAGCAACGCTTTTCCGAATGATTCTCCTCTTCGCCGTCACGCCGCGAGGCTGAGCCTCGCGGCAAGAAGGCTGGAAAAGCTTACCGCGAAGCAAAGCCTCGCCGCTCGGCAACGTAATGAAGCCGCTTGATTTCGCAAGCGGCTTCTTGGACTTTCAAGACTGTCTCGACTTTCAAGACCTAGATGTCGTAGTACATCGAGAATTCGAGCGGGTGCGGGCGAAGGCGGAGAGGTGTGATCTCCTTTTCGCGCTTGTAGGTGATCCAGCGTTCAATCATTTTCTCGCTGAAGACATCGCCTTTGAGAAGGAACTCGTGATCGTTCTCGAGGGCGATCAGAGCTTCGTCGAGCGAGCCCGGCAGCGACGGGACGTTTGCGAGTTCTTCCGGCGGAAGATCGTAGATGTCCTTGTCGAGCGGATCGCCCGGATCGATGCGGTTCTGGATGCCGTCGAGGCCCGCCATTAGCATAGCGGCAAACGCGATGTACGGGTTGCAGCTTGGATCGGGTGGACGAAATTCGAGCCGCTTGGCTTTCGGCGAGGGCGAGAACATCGGGATGCGGACCGCCGCCGATCGGTTACGCGCCGAGTAAGCCAGATTCACCGGAGCTTCGAATCCCGGTACGAGACGCTTATAGCTGTTCGTGGTTGGAGCTGCAAACGCGACGAGCGCCGGAGCGTGCTTGAGCAGGCCACCGATGTAGAACTTAGCCATCTCGGAAAGACCGGCGTACTGATCGCCGGCGAAGAGCGGATTACCGTCTTTCCAGAGTGACTGGTGGCAGTGCATGCCGGATCCGTTATCGCCGTATACAGGCTTCGGCATAAAGGTCGCCGTCTTGCCGTGAACGTACGCCGAGTTTTTGACGACGTACTTAAACAGCATCACGTTGTCGGCGGTGTGGAGAAGATTCGCGAATCGGAAATCGATCTCACACTGTCCGGCGGTCGCTACTTCGTGGTGATGACATTCCACGTCGATGCCTACATCGCCAAGAGTGTTCGAGATCGAGTTGCGAAGATCCACTAGCGAGTCCATCGGAGCGACCGGGACGTAGCCCTCTTTCGCTCGGATATGATACCCGGTATTCGGATTGGTCTCGCCGCCTGCGCGTCCGCTGTTCCAGTGGCCCTCTTCGGAGTTGACCGTGAAGCCGGCCGAATACTGGTCGTTGTGGAAGCGGGCCTCATCGAAGATGAAAAACTCGGCTTCGGGTCCGAAGTACGCCGTGTCGGCGATGCCTGTGAATCGAAGATAGCTCTCGGCTCGGACAGCGACCGATCGCGGGTCCAGTCCGTAGCCGTCTTTAGTGATCGGCTCCATGACGTTCGCGATCAGGCAAAGCGTCGTTTCGTCGGCGAAGGGATCGATCCAGAATCGGCCTGCGTCCGGGACGAGAAGCATATCCGACTCGTGGATGTTCGCCCAGCCGCGGAGGCTCGACGCGTCGAATCCGAAGCCGTCTTCAAACGAATCTTCGGTCAGTTGGCTGATCGGGTAAGTAAGGTGATGCCACGATCCGGGCAGGTCGGTGAATCGCACCGATACGAACTTCGCGCCCTGCTCGGCAGCAAAGTTCAACACATTCTTTACGGTTGACATTAGCTCTCCTAGAGTTTGTAAATTTCCGTTTAGTCAAGAAAAACGGCGTAGTAGTACGAAGTCTGTTTTGGCAAACACCGTACCCTGTTTGTAATGCAGGGCTAAATCATTGAACTTAAAAACGTTAGGGAAATCTGACTGATCGGCTAAGCTAGAATGGCGACACATTCCCTTACGAATATGTCGCCATCTAAGTTGATTGCCTACATTATTGTAGGCAATGCTACTGCGGTCCAAAGAGTTGACTGCGCTCAGCCGTCGCATAACCGACGGTTCGACCTCGACCGTTTAGAAGGTTGACCTTTTTCAACCCTTTAGATTTTGCGAATTCGAGAGCTTTGGCCAAAAACTGCTTCTGCTCGTCTTCGGAGAGAGCGTCCCAGGTCGGCTGCATTACGCCGTAGAACGTTTCATTGCTCGTGCTCGCCTCTAATAAATGCTGCTTGAGATCAGAGCTTGAGACGTCCAGGCTAGACGAAACCTCAACTCCTGCGTTCACGGTCGTAGCATTTTCCGACCAAAAGTAAACAACGGCACTCAAGACAAGGATGACCAGCGTCGCTGCGACGAGCCACTTGTTAACGACGAACGGAACTCGCGGTTCCGCGACAACGGGGGCTCGCTCGAAACTAGTTACTCTAGGAACCTCATGGACCGGTGAGTCGGCAACCACTGCCTCAACCGGGGTTGATTCGCGGGCCTCACGCAAGAGATCGAGCAGCAGCAGGGTTTTGCTCGCCGCTCCGGAAATTATCGTGTCATACGTATATCCGTACTTCTCCTTTAGAGACGATTCGCCCGATATTTCTCTTTCAACCTGGACCAGGTCGACGAAACGGTTTCCGATACCAACGTTGCACTCCATCGCGGCTGCAATTACGGGTGGCTCGAAGAAGAGTTCCGCTGCTGCTTCCTTAAAGAGGCGAATGCGATTAAAGAAATCCGATGTGACGAGAGCGTCGAAGGACGCCGAAGATTGGCACTCCTTCAGGAATTCGTCAAATCCGACAACGCTCGATGTAAGGATGGACGTTCCATCACCTTCACCATCGGGTGCGATCGAAAGGCTTGCCCAATTCGAATAGAGCGTCTTGATGTGGCCGAGCATTTCGATACGGCCGAAAAGAAGTCGTCGTTTCTCTTCGCCAACATCTCGCGAGAAAAGCTTCGTCATTACGAAGTCGAACTTTCCGCGAACAGCTTCGCTGTAGGGCGAGTTTCGATAAAAGCGCCCGAGGGCCATCAGAGCCTGCGAGCTCAGCACCGGCCGAGAATTCTCGCAGAATCGTCGGACGTTCGCGACCGAGATGTTGCTATCGCGACGCGAGAGCGCCGAGAACCACTTCTCAGTTTCTTGAAGAAGCTCGAGTTCCGCTTCCGAGTGTTCATCGGAATTGATCGGGGCGTTGACCTGGAGATATTTATGAAGCGCCTTCTTGACGTCGAGGTCATCGAACGCCTGCGGCGACATTTTCATGTGTTCGCGCTCGATGCCCGATATCACGTGCTCGACCATCTGAAGGCTTGAAACCTCATCCATCGCCCGTCGGCGATGGGCTTCGCGTTCATCAGCGGGTTGTTCCGGAAAATCCGCGTCGTGACCGGCGTCGGCCAGTTCGGCGAACTCGCTCGCCACCTCAAGTATTTGGGACGGCTGTGGATCCGGGGCCGGTACGACGGCCGCAGCTCGACTGGTTGCGAGAACCGTCTCTTCCAGCAGATTCTCTTCCTTTAGTTCGTCGATCAATTCTTCGAAAACGCTCATGGTGGTATTGGTTGTGCGAAAATGGCGTCGAGGGTGATCTATTGCATGGCGCCCACGGGCAGGATCTGCGTTATTTTTCCGCTCTCGTTGACTTCGTATCGATACACCACATTACCAGCAACATTCCTTACAGCGGAGATCGTATAGCTCGACTTCAGATCAGCAGGAGTCGCGGTGGTCGGGGTCATCTCGAAAACATAACGACCCTTGACTACCCGGTCACCCGTGGTGACGCCGATCGAATTGTTGAGCATAGTCTGGATCTCCGGGAGCGTTCCAAAGCGATTATTCTGCGAGTAGAACTGAACCTGTGTCGAGTTGATCGTCCGGAGGGCCGAGAATGCTGAGCCGTTTTCCGCCGCCCACATTCCTTTTTGGTACGCGGGCACCGCAACGGCAGCAAGAACGCCAACTATTACGACCACGAGCAGAAGCTCGATCAACGAAAAGCCTTTTTGATTCACCATAATTCCCTCATTTTGACCGACAAGGTGACATTAAATGACACCAGATTTTGACATTGACCGAATCATTCGTCGGGCCGATAATCTTGTAACTAATTGAACATCCACTATTTAGAGTGACCAGGATCGCCCTTTACTGTCGATCCTTGAATACACTTGGGCAATGTTTGTGCCAAAGAAGATAGGAAATGCCCTGTTTGAATTTCGTTCGATTTTTACTACACTTGAGGTTTTGCGCATCGACGCATTTTGGATCGCTATTCTTGCAGTTGAGGTGACTTGAATTGAGTTCAATCCTGGAACAGACCGTTGAGACATACGGGATCGACAACTGGGGTGCCGGATATTTCGGAGCCAACCGCAAGGGCAACCTTGTTGTCATTTCACCTGACAACGAAACCTTCCAGGCGGATGTTAAGGAGATCATCGACGATCTTCAGAAACGTGGTGTGTCAACGCCCGTGCTTCTCCGTTTTCCGCAACTCCTTTTCGGACAGATCAGGAGGCTGCAGACCGCGTTCAAGAAATCGATAAAGGAATTCGAATACGAGGGCGGACATCTCTGTGTTTACCCTATGAAGGTAAACCAGAATCGTGCCGTGATCGAAGAATATCTCCGCGAGGGATCGCGGTTCAACTTTGGCCTCGAGGCCGGATCGAAAGCGGAGTTGTATGCGGC
>JBEBGW010000007.1:0-32005 GCA_040081025.1 Pyrinomonadaceae bacterium
CAAACGTCAATGGGAATTCGAACCGGGCGAACAATGCCGCGCCGGTTAACACGGGTGGGCCGCTCGCCCCGACAACTCCGACGCCGGAATCGACGACCAACAACGCTCCGACCCTGACGCCGGTTTACAAGGCTTACTGTGCGGCCTGGGTAAAGAAGGATGAGGCGGCCCTGCGCAAGATCTATTCGTCGGACACGATCGCTGACTTTGAGAAGACGATGAAGGAAGACGGCATAAAGTCGCTGGTCGATTTCCTTTCGGACGATAAGGCTTCGAACGAACTGTGCGAGGCGCGTAACGAAAAGATCACCGGCGACACGGCCACCGCTGAAGTAAAGACGCTCGGTTACCCGAACGGCATCATGGTGGTGTTTGTAAAAGAAAGCGGCGAATGGAAACTAACCAATCGCCGTCCGGATGGTGCGCTGAAATAGTTTCTTGTTTAAAGTTCTCGTTTAGAGTTCAAGCTTTAGCTTGTTTCCGTTGCAACGAAACATCTCTTTGCAACCGATGCAAGCTAAAGCTTGAACTCTGAACTTTTAAGCCCCAGCAGCTTTATAGGCCGGCAGCACAACGCGAGCCGGCTTTTCTTTCTTTAAACCCAGAGCCCAATCGGCCTGCATGAGCGTGTGTATGTCGCGGGTTCCCTCGTAGATCACAGCGGCCTTGCAGTTGCGGAGATAGCGTTCGACGGGATAATCGTTGGTGTAGCCGTTCGCTCCGTGGATCTCGATCGCCATCGACGCTGCCGTCTCTGAACGAGTCGTCGCCTGCCATTTCGCCATCGAAGCGGCCTTTGCTGACGGTTTACCTTCATTCTTGAGATATCCGCACTTCAACCACAGCAAGTGCGACATCTCATAGTCGGCTTCCATGTTGGCGATCTTCTGTTTTACGAGCTGAAAGTTTCCGATCGTCTGGCCCTGAACTTCGCGGGTGTTCGCATAGGCAACCGATGCGTCACGCGAGGCCCGTATCACTCCCGTCGCACCCGACGCAACCGTGTATCTGCCGTTCTCAAGCGAGAACATCGCGATCTTGAATCCTTCGCCTTCCTGGCCGAGCATATTGGCCGCGGGTACTCGAACGTCCTGCAGCGAGAAGTAGCCGGTGTTCCCTGCCTTTATTCCGAGTTTGCCGTGAAGCGTTCCGCTCGAGAATCCTTCCATCGTGCGTTCGACGATGAAACACGACAGTCCGCTGTGGTCGCGGACTTTCTGCTTCTCCAAATCGGTCCAACAGAAGAAGAGAAAGTTATCGGCGACATCGCCGAGTGATATCCACATCTTCTCGCCGTTCAGGATCCAGTCGTCGCCGTCGCGTTTTGCGTAAGACTTCATTCCTACGACGTCCGAACCGGCATTCGGCTCAGTCAATCCAAAGGTCGCGAGCTTTTCGCCTTTCGCCTGCGGGACGAGATATTTCTGCTTTTGCTCCTCGGTTCCCCACGAAAAAACACTCAAGCTATTGAGCCCGACGTGGACCGACATCGCCACACGCAGAAACGTATCGCACGCTTCAAGCTCTTCGCAGACAATGCCGAGAGCGACGTAATCGAAGCCCGCTCCGCCGTACTCTTCGGGAATGCAGACGCCCATGAGACCGAGATCTGCCATCTTCTTAAAAACGCTCGGCTCGAAGTGAGACTTTTCGTCCCATTCCTTGATATACGGAGCAACTTCGCCGGCGCAAAACTCGCGGACGGTCTTCTGCAGAGCTAAATGTTCTTCTGAAAGTTCAAGTTCGATCACGGCTGGAAAAACCTCGCTAAATTGGTTGTATGTTAAGATTTGAGTCGTTACTTCAAACGGAAATCTTATCACTTTGGCTGGCTTTTCGCGATTGGCTGGCTCCTAGATATGCTCAAAAAGCTGCCTGTTTCCCTGTTTTTTATTGCGACGCTCGCAGCGTTCGCGGCTGCCCAGAATCGCTCGGGGGACCCGATCCCTGCGATGCCGAAGCTTCTCTCCCAGCGCGAGCAGATGGACGTGCGCGAAAAGTGGCTGATGAAGCGGCTGGGGTCGATGCTGCTGCCGATGATGAAGCGGCACGGCGTCGATATGTGGATCGTCGTCAACGAGGAATTCAACAGCGATCCGGTGACGCCCCACATCACGCCGCCGATACCTATTGTCGGTCGCCGCGACATCTTTATCTTCAGCGACCGCGGACAAAGGATCGAGCGGATCGCGATCGTCCGCTATGACGAGGAACGTCTTCGCAGTCACTATCGCTTCGTCATGCCAGCCCGCGACAAAGTCGGCGAAGAGCTGAAGAAGATAGTCGATGACCGCAACCCGAAAACGATCGCTCTGAACATAGGCGGAACTCGCGGCCAGCAGAGCGGCCTTAGCCATGATTCGTATAAGTTTCTTGCCGAATCGCTCGGTGTCGAAAACGAAAAGAAATTCGTCTCCGCTGGCAGTTTCCTAACTGAGTTCTTCGACACACGAATCCCAGAAGAACTTGAGCACTATCGCAACGCCGTTCTGGCGACGGATGTAATTACGCGTCGGGCATTCTCGAATGAAGTTATCAAGCCAGGCAAGACTACCGCGGGCGATGTTCGCTGGTGGATGCTCGAGCAGGTGAATAAGCTTGGACTGACGGTTTGGTTTCAGCCGGACGTTCGGATCCAGCGACAGCATTCGGGCGACACCTTGATGGGCGGTCAGTTCTTGAATACCGCAAAGGAGGCCGATGTTATCCAACCGGGTGATCTGCTGCATGTCGATTTCGGTCTGGATTACATGGGCCTTTCGACTGACTGGCAGAAGCACGCTTACGTTTTGAAGCCGGGCGAAAAGGACGCTCCCGCGGGCCTGAAAGCGGCGCTGAAGAATACGAATCTGTTGCAGGACGCAATGTTCGCGGTCGCTCGTCCCGGCATGACGGGTGCCGAAGTTTACGAGAAAACGATGGCCGAGATGAAACTGCAGAGGATCGACTCGATGATCTATTCGCACCCGATCGGCACTCACGGCCACGGGCTGGGTCCATCGATCGACTTTCGCGGCACTATCGGGGGCGGCTCGAACAAGATAATTCTCGGCTCATATATGTCGATCGAGCTAAACACCTCGACGCTCGTGCCCGAGTGGAAGAACCAAAAAGTAACCATGATGGCCGAAGACGACGCCGTGATGACCGACCTCGGCTACCAATTCATCCGCCCGCGGCAGACTGAGTTTTATTTGATCAAATAGGAGAGCGATGATCCCTGTTTCCAGAGCTCTTAAGATCATCGCCCGCGAAACTCCGATGCTCGGGGTCGAACGCATCGCGCTCCAAGATTCGATCGGCAGAATTCTCTCTGAAGCCATCGTCGCCGATACCGACCTGCCGCCGTTCGATCGCTCGCAGATGGACGGGTACGCCGTGAAGTCGGCGGATACGAAAGATGTGCCGGTCACGTTGAAAGTGGTCGGCGAATCGGCAGCGGGCCGCGGCTGGCATAAAACTCTGAGGTCCGGTGAGGCGGTCAGGATCATGACCGGAGCGTCGGTTCCTTCTGGGGCGGACGCTGTGCAGAAACTCGAAGTCGCTCGCGAGAACGACGAAATGGTCACGCTATCCGAACCAACAGAAAAAGGCCGTTTTCTCGTTGCTAAGGGCAAGGAAGTTAAGAAGGGCAAGACAGTTTTGAGAAGCGGCGAGCGGATCACTGCGTCGAATATCTCGATCCCGGCGGCGTTTGGTTACGCGAGAATAGGAGTCGCGAAACAACCGCGAGTGGCGATCATCTCGACCGGAAGTGAGATCGTCGATGTCAAAAAGAAGCCCGGCCCGGATCAGATACGGAATTCGAATTCGATAATGCTGAAAGCTCTTTGCGAGCAGGCAGGGGCGATCGCGACGGTTTATCCGAATGTCGGGGATGATATTTCAGATCTGAGATCTCAAATTTCAGATTCGGTTCGGAGTGCGGATATCTTGATAACGACCGGGGGCGTTTCGGTTGGTAAGTATGATCTGACGAAGCTTGCGCTGAAAGAGCTTGGAGCCGAGATATTTTTTGAACGAGTCGCGCTCAAACCGGGCAAGCCAACTGTGTTCGGAAGGCTCGAGAAAACCCATGTGTTCGGGCTTCCTGGCAATCCGGTTTCAGCGGTGGTGACGTTTTATCTGTTCGTGCGGAAGGCAATCGCTTTGATGCAGGGCACGCAGTCGAGCGACCTTGAGCAGGCAACGGCAATCGCGCCTACGCCGCTGAGATCGACTAAAGAGCGTGATGTCTATCTGCCGTCGGCTCTTGAAATCACCGATGGAAGGCTTATGGTCGAGCCGGTTAATTGGCACGGGTCGTCGGACTTCATCGGATTCTCGCGCGCCGATGCGCTGGCGATCATTCCGAAAGGCTCGGACATCGCGGCCGGGGAGTTGGTCGACATCCTCTTGCTTCCCTGACGCCTTTCAGAGAAAATCCGTTTCACGATGTCAGAGCTTTCTCATTACGACGAACAGGGTAACATTCGGATGGTCGATGTCTCGGCGAAAGAGTCGACGACGCGGCGGGCTGTTGCTTCGGGTAAGGTGCTGCTGTCGGCAGAGACGATCGCAAAGCTGAAAGCGAGCGAGAATCCGAAGGGCAATCCGCTGGAAATTGCTCGGATCGCGGGGATAATGGCGGCGAAGAAGACGTCGGAGCTGATCCCGCTCTGCCATCAGATCGCTCTGTCGAAGGCGGATGTGAGGATCGAGTTTGTCCATGATGGCCTCGCGATCGAAGCAGAAGCGATTACGACCTCTCAAACCGGTGTGGAAATGGAGGCTCTGACCGCCGTATCAATCGCCGCCCTAACCATCTACGACATGTGCAAGGCGGTACAGAAAGATATCGAGATCACGGCGATCCGCCTGGAATCGAAGACCGGTGGAAAAGCTGATTACGGGCGAGTCGGCGTGTAGTTTCTCCTTTTCGTGCATTTTGTGTATTTCGTGGATAACTTCTCAGGATCTATCCACGAAATACACGAAACACACGAACAAACCACGAAGCCCATCGTCCCATCTCCCGAAAAAGCTTCGTCCAGGTCGAACTTTCGGGTAAACTTATTCGTAATCTATAGCACCTATCTAACGGGAGAATTACACCGATATGAGATACAGAGTCGCACGCGAGGCCGAACCGGCATTAACGCTTCTGATCGTCGCAACGATTGTGAGCATCGGGCTTTGGGTAATTTCGTGGTATATCCCGCTGTTTGCGTATCTTACCTATCCGTTGCGTATCTTCGCGACATTTATTCACGAGGGCGGACATGCCCTGGCTGCGGTTTTAACCGGTGCATCGGTATCGAGCCTTTCCGTTTCTGCCGACGGCAGCGGTGAGGTTTATTCCCTTCCCTCGGGCCTGTTCTCCGGCTTGTTGATCTCGAGTGCCGGATATCTCGGGACGACGGCGTTCGGTGTAGGATTGCTCGCCTGGATGCGATATGGCCGTTCGTCGCGGATTGCCTTGCTTGTTTCGGCCGGATTCGTCGCCGTGATGACGATAGTCTTCGGACTGATCGCTCCGTTCTTCAATTTCTTCAACACATCCACCGCGGGCGGATTCTTTTTCACCCTTTTCTCTGGTGCTCTTCTGGCAATCGGCCTCGCTGCGATCGCTAAATTCGCGTCGGCTAAATGGGCGAACTTCGCCGTTGCGTTCCTGGCGGTTCAGTGTCTGCTCAACGCAGTCTTCGATCTCATCAATGTTTTCTTTATCTCGTCGATGACCACGATGCACTCCGACGCCGCCAACATGGCCGCCGCGACTGGTATTCCCGGAATCGTATGGGTGCTCGTCTGGATGGTCGTCTCGATCGTGATGATCTCCATCGGCCTACGAGTCTACGCCGTCAACAAGAACAACGCGACAGCCACTGATTCTGTTTTCGAGGACTAGTTTTCGACTGGATCGCAGGCGTCACGCTTGCAAAGCTCGCGAAAGCGAGCTTTTTCTTGCAACTGTACTCCCATTCGTGATACAACTTTCTTCCTATGAAAGCCTCACTGCTTCTGCTCGTTTTTGCCATTGGGATAGCTGCCCAGATCAAGAAACCGGAACCTCCGCCGGTTAAGACCCCATTCGCCGAATCGCTGCAGGCGGTCGTCGTTACGACCGACGGCTGGACTGCCACTACCGGCGAAGCTCAGGCTTATGAGCGAAAGGACGTCAAATCAAAATGGAAGGCTGTTGGGAAGGAACTTGAGATCGTCGTCGGTAGAACGGGTCTCGCGTGGGCTCAGGATTCGGCTCCCGAAGCGGCCTCTACGTTTAAGAAAGAAGGAGACGGCAAATCGCCGGCTGGATCATTCCCCCTTACCTTCGCGTTCGGAAAAGCGGAATCTATCACCTCAAAACTCTCGTATCGGAGACTTGAGGATCAGACCGAATGCGTCGACGATGTGAACTCACACCACTACAACAAGGTCGTCGGACGCCTTCAGGTTGGCATTTTCGATTGGAAGAGTTCGGAGAAGATGGCGTCGATCACGCCGGAGTATGACCTTGGAGTTTTCGTCGGGTACAACTCGTATCCAGTGGTAAAGGGCAATGGTTCGTGCATCTTCCTGCACGTTTGGAAAGCCGCGAATACACCAACCAGCGGTTGCACGGCAATGGCTCGCGAAGATCTCGAACGCATTGTCGCTTGGCTAGATCCGAAGAAGAACCCCTATCTCGTCCAGATGCCCGAGGGCGATTACTCAAACTACAGAAAAGCGTGGAATTTGCCGGATCACAAATGACACTCGGCGAGATCCCCGTCGGCGGAAGACTGCTGGTGCGGTCGAAGAAGGACTGGCGCGTGGCTGTTGTTGCCCGCAAGACCGAGGAGTTTATCTCGATCTCGATCGCTTCGCCATCAGGCTATAACTACCGCATTCGACGTACCGCCGACGAAGCCATCTACCTCGACGGCCTCATCCCCTTCCTACCCCGAGAAGAATCAGAACCTTGGCGGGAGAATTTCACCGGCTACGATGTGAGGTGGTGAATAAAGAAGGAGGCGGAGCCTCCTTCTTTATTTGGGACTGCGGCGGAATGGCAAGCCCTTCCGCTCATCATCGCGGCAAGCCGCAAGACAACATATCAATTCTCTGCCTGCGGATTGGCCCGAGGCTTGGCGTTTTTGACGTATTTGTCGAACCATTCGATCGTCTCGTAGAGAGTGTGTTCAGTTGATTCGCGTGCGGAATATCCGTGCGATTCGTGCGGCAGCATTACGAGCCGTGCCGTGCCGCCGTTGCCGCTGATCGCAGCGAACAGCCGCTCGGACTGAATCGGAAACGTGCCCTGATTATTATCTGCTTCGCCGTGGATCAGAAGTATCGGCTCGTTGATCTTATTGGCATAGAAGAACGGCGAGACCTCGGTATAGATCCTTGTCGCCTGCCAAAAGTCCCGAATCTCGTCCTGAAAACCGAACGGCGTGAGCGTACGATTATACGCGCCGCTGCGTGCGACACCTGCGCGGAAGAGGTCGCTGTGGGCAAGCAGATTGGCGGTCATGAACGCTCCGTAGCTGTGACCGCCAACACCTACACGATCGGGGTCGGTAACGCCAAGCTCGGCGGCCTTATCGATCGCCGCCTTCGAGGCATCAACGATCTGTTTTATAAACGTGTCGTTCTTAGTCTCGGGCGGACCGACGACCGGCATCGACGTGTTATCGAGGATCGCGTAGCCACTCAATAGCAGGAACAAGTGAGAAATACCGCCGATCTGCGTAAAGCGGTTGGTCGAACCAGCGACCTGCCCGGCGACGCCCGCGTCGGTAAAGCTTTCGGGATACGCCCAGACTATCGTCGGCAAGCGAGTTCCTTCTTTGTAACCCGGCGGTAGATAGAGGGTGAATGAAAGATCTACGCCGTCGGCTCGTTTATATTGCACAAGCCGTTTGGTTATACCGCGAAGCTGCGGTGACGGATCTTTGAAATCAGTGATCTTTTGCGACTCCATTGCCGTGCAGATCTTTCCGGGAGGGCAAACTTGCCGGAGAAAAAGATTTGGCGGATCGACAACGGATTCTCTACGCGTGATAAACCGGCCGCTGTCGTCATTCAGCAGGGCCACGAATGCTTCATAGCCCTCAACGCCCGATCGGTACATCTCTTCGATCTTGAGCGTCTTGAGATTCATGCGTCTTAAGAAGGGCCTGTCACCATCACGCGATGCGCCAAGTCCGGTTAGATAGATGTCGTCGCCGTCCTGGCGAACGAGCGATACACCGTTCGGCTGCACGCGAGAGATAGGAGCTCCAATGTCGTTGTAGCGGTCGTTGATATTGAGGTCGAAGACCTGTTTCGCGCTCGACGGATCTCGGTAATTCGTCAAGAACATCCGCCGACGCTGCGTGTCGCGATTGAAGTCGTAGTAGAACATCGCTCCGTCCTTCTCGCCGAAAGATCGGCCTTGGAAACGGTGTTCCGTTTTGAACATCTCGGACGGTGAACCGGCGAATGGAGCGGCGAACTTCATCACCTTATCCCGCTGGCTAACCTTATTCCGCGGATCGCCGCCGTCAAGCGCCTCGACCCAGCTCAGTGTCGCGGGTTCGATCGGGATCCAGCTGATGTTACGAGCACCGACCGGAACACCTTGCGGCGCTATATTGTCGAGCAATGGAACATCGGGCAGCTTGTGGACAACCTTTCCGTTGGCGTCCCAAACCTCCTGCGTCTTTGGAAAGCGTGACGCCGGGTAAATATACGAGTATGGCCGCCGCACCATCGAGACGTAAATGTATTTCCCGTCGGGCGAGAAGGTCGCATCGTTGAAGATCGCAGGCTGCCCGATCGTTCGGACCTTGCCGTCGACGCCGATCAATGCAAGCTGCGCCGTCGCATAATAGTCATAGAGCTTTTCGTCATTTGGGGACTTGAGCAGATCCTGGACTGTGGGGACCGTGCCACGGCGGCCGGTCGTCTCCTGAATGTTCGGTGCGGTCGGCACGGTATTTTGATAACCGGGTGCCGGCCCGCGGCCTGTCGGAATGATCCCCGCCGAAAGATGCGACGAGCCTTCCCACGAGTAGCCGCCGAACGCGGTGTTGAGGAGAACGTTGTTTACCTTGCGTGCCTTGGCCGTCGAGGTATCGACGAGCCACAGCTCAACGCCGGTCGGCGTGATATTGCCAAACGCGATATATTTGCCGTCCGGTGACCATTGCGGGCCTGAGATCTTTGCTCCGGCAGGCAGCGTGACCGCCACCTCTTTACCATCCGTCACGTTCTTTAGCTTCATCGAAACGGAGTATCCCTGCAGATGCGGAGCGTTCGTGTTTGGATTGACGCGCGTACCCGCAAGACGAAGCATAGGCTGAGCAAGGTCCGCGACCGGCGGATAGCGGAGCGGTTCAAGCAACGCGATCTTGTCGCGAGTCGGCGAGATCGATGTCGACGGTATCGCCGGTGCATCGAGGATCTCCTGAATGTTTGCGGGCGGCTTTTTGTAGCTGCCCTGAGCGACGGTCACGATGCAAAATGCACCCACGGCAAGAAAAATTGAGGTAAACCTTTTCATTATTTGGACTCCTTCAATGCATTCAGAACCTTGGCCGCGACGGCCGGAACGTGTTCGAATTCGTTAGCGTGATTTTCCGTGAATACGACTATTACGACCTTTTGGCCGTCTGTGGTTTCAATATAGGCGGCATCGTGCCGGGCCTTGCTTGTCCAACCGGCCTTCGACCACAGTTTCGCACCGGTCATCTTGTTGTCGATCAACGCCTTGCCGGTGAAATTTACCGACTGACTGTTCGGATCTTTGTCGGTCGTAGTCCAATCGCGTGACATGAGCCCGAGCATTGCATTGCTACGAATTTCGTTCACAAACCGCCGGGTCGCGATCTCGGCGAGGAGCCGGGCGGTCGCGTTGGTCGTGAGCATATTGCGATTCTGGCCCTTGTACTTACGCGACTGCTGCTCAATGCCGTACGCATCCTCGCAGAACGTCTTCTGATTGACGTTGATGTTGGTGTAGCCGAGCGACGAGAAGAAACGGTTCACGCGATTGCGTTTATACTGCCAAGCCTCGAATTGCTTTTGCGGCAATTCGCTGCCGCTGGATGTGTCGGTCAGAACGTCGAGAATGTATTGAGTTGCCTCGTTCGACGAATCAACGATCATGTCCTTCAACCCGCGTTCAAGCTCCTTCGTCATCGTGACCTTGCCGTCTTCCAGTTGGCGTTCGAGAGCAGCCATGTAGAACATCTTCACGACACTCGCAGTGTAGAGTTGCCGTTCGCCTTCGAACGAAGCGGTTGCCCATTTCGCCGGATCGCGGACATCGATCACTGTCGCGGCCATCTCGCCGGGTTTGAATTTTCCGGCAGTCATTACGTCCGAGACGGCTTTGTCGAGAATCGCCTGCAGATTCGGAGATGTTTCCAACAGCGGAGCGACATATACTTTGGGCTTTACGATCTCGATCTTGTCGCGGCCCTTCTGGGCAACAGCAGCCGACACGAGCAGGCAGCTTACGACAAGGATCGAAAGGATTCTTGTTGGTTTGAACATTCGGATGTTATTAGTTCGTCTTTACGGAATGTAGTGCAATCGAGTATAAACGAAATACTTTCTCCGAAAAAGCTCTCCGCGAACCTTGGATTAGATGAATAACGAGACCCTTGTACGCGGTATAGGCCGATGGGACCTTACCGCGATCGCGATCAACACAATTATCGGTGCCGGTATATTCGGCCTGCCGGCCCGAGTTCACGCGCTGATCGGCACGTACAGCCTGATCGCGTTCATTCTCTGCGCTGTTATTATCGGGTTCATCGTGCTCTGTTACGCTGAGGTGTCCAGCCGGTTCTCCGCGACCGGCGGCCCTTATCTCTACGCCCGCGAGGCGTTCGGATCGGTGGTCGGGTTCGAGGTGGGCTGGCTATATTGGATCGTTCGGATCACGACCTTTGCGGCGAACTGCAACTTGTTTGTGACGTATCTCGGCTTCTTCGACGAGCGGATCGCTACCGGTGCCGGACGAACGGTCGTGATCGGAGCGATCGTCGTGCTGCTTGCAGGCGTCAACCTGATCGGCGTGAAGCAGTCGGCGTTGATGACGAACGTTTTCACTGCCGGGAAACTGATCCCGCTTTTTGTTTTCGCCCTGGTCGGCTTGTTCTTCATCCAGCCTGCGAACTTCAGTTTCGACGTCGTACCGCAGTACGACACCTTCTCGAAGGCCGTTCTGCTGCTGATATATGCTTTCGTCGGGTTTGAAGTTGCGGTCATAATCGGTGGCGAGACGAAAGATCCGCAGAGGACAATGCCGTTCGCACTTCTGGTTGCGGTTCTGATCGTGGCTCTGCTGTATATCCTGATCCAGGTCGTCAGTATCGGTACGCTGCCGAATCTTGCTACATCCGAACGACCACTTGCAGACGCCGCCGCTAGTTTCATGGGAGCGTTTGGGGCGGCGTTCATAACCGTTGGAGCGTTGACCTCCATTCTAGGCAATCTCAATGTCGGCCTGCTGGGCGGGACGCGACTGCTGTTCGCGATGAGCGAGCAAAAGGACTTGCCAGCCGTCGTGAGTTCAACATCAGAACGATTCAAAACACCTCACATAGCCATTATCTTCTCGGCGGTCGTAATACTATTCCTTACTATCTTTTCATCGTTCATCACCGCACTCGCGATCGCAACGATAACGCGTCTGCTGGTTTACGCAACGACGTGCCTTGCACTGCCGGTTTTCCGCAAACGCGGCGATGCTCCTGAAGCAAAGTTCCTCGCCCCGGCCGGAATCGTCGCAGCCGTGCTGTCATTGCTCCTTATAGTGTGGCTGCTGACGCAAGTCGATTTCGCAAAAGAGGGGCTGCCGATCCTGATCGCTGCGGTCGTTGGATTGGCCGTCTATTTGCCCTACAAGTTTCTAACCAGGATCGATGCGAAAGATTGATGGCATCATTTTCTGATTCTTCGCGTCTTAGTTTCCGAGGACAGTGATATATGAGGGATTTGATCTTATCCGTTGCGTTTGTTGTCGCCTTGACAGGCTGTGCCCTAGGTCAGGAAGTCGAAGATCCATCGAGGCGCACACTCGGCTACATCGGCACCGGAGGTGAGGTCGAAGATTCATCGCGGCGGACTTTAGGATATTTCAGAGCTGAGGGCGAGGTCGAAGATTCTTCGCGACGGACGCTTGGCTACATTCGTAAGGACGGGACGGTAGAAGATTCGTCGCGAAGAACGCTAGGTTATATTCGAGCGAGCGGCGAGGTCGAGGACAGTTCGCGGCGGACGCTAGGGTACCTTACATCCAACGGCGAGGTCGAGGATAGTTCGCGTCGCACGAAAGGTTACGCGAGGGGTGTGAAGAAGGAATGGGCTGCAGGATTTTTCTTCTTTTTCTTCAAGCCCAAGGAGTGATCTACTTGAACGCTCCCTTCCCGAGCAAATTCTGCTGAAGATATTTGATCGTGTCGTTCAGCGTCTCCTGAGGATCACGGGGCAAGAACCCAAGATCGTCCTCCGCCTTGGACGAATCGAAGTACCAGAAGTGCTCGGCCTGTTCGACTTCCTTCGACGCGACCGGCGATGTCTTGCCCCAATTCTTAAACACCGATTCGATCATCGACGAAGCTGAAACCGCAAGCTTCTTAGGCACCTTCAACATCGGAGCGGAAACACCGCTCAGTCTTTCGAGGCGTCCAAAGAATTCCGAGAACGTCAGATTCGCTGAGCCGAGCAGATACTTTTCTTGATGCTCACCTTTCTCCACGGCACTGATGAACGCGCCTGCCGCATCGCGCGTATCGACAATGCTTAGCCCCCCGCTAGGCGTATACGGAATCTTGCGAGCGAGGAAATCGAGCACGATCTTGGTCGAGCTGAGCCGTTCGTCGTTTGGTCCGAGGAGCAGCGTCGGATTCATGATGACAAGCTTTCGTCCACCACCGTCGAAATTCTCTAACGCCGCACGTTCTTGATAATACTTCGACGCGTAGTAGGCCCATTGCGAGATAACATCGACAGGCTGCGGGAATGTCTCGTCGAAGATCTGGTCGTCTTCACTAACGGCTATCGTGCCGCTTGACGAAGCAAGGATCATCGTTTCGACGCCGGCCTTCGTCGCCTCTTCACAGAGAATCCGCGTGCCCTCGACGTGGACCTTGTTCATTGCGGCCGCGTCGTTGTTGTCTCGCGAAACTTTACCCGCGAGGTGGTAGATAACCGAAACATCTTTGACCGCCTCGGCAACGCGATCGCGATCCGTTACCGATCCGGCAAATGCCTCGACACCCGCGTCCGTCATCCACGCTGGTACGCTCGACGCCATCACGCGGAGATTCTTAGCTCCACTATCGATCAACTGGCGGACGATCTCGGCACCGAGGAATCCTGTCCCGCCGGTGATGAGGATCTTCTTTTCGATCTTTAGTAGGGCTTTCTTTTTCGCCATAAGATTTTTACCGCGGAGACGCTGAGAAGCAGAGAGCAATTCTCAAAAACTCTCCGTCTCAGCGTCTCTGCGGTGAAAGATCATTTCCATGTTCGCTTTATCGGATGTGCCTCGGTGTTGAACACAACGTTCTTGAAATCGAGCGTCTTGTCAGGGGCGAACAGAAGGTAGAAATACTTGAACGTCTCAGCGAGAACAAAGCTCTGCATGGCGTCGTTCTTTTCTTTCGTGACGACGCTCTTCAGGTGAGCGTAGCCTCCTTCCGTGCGGCAGTGCTTCACGAAATCGTCCCACAGCTTTTTACCCATCGCGAGATACTTCGGATCTTTCGTGTACTGATAGAGATAGTAGGTCGATTCGACGATCTCGGGCCGGAGCGGATAGCCGGCGTGTTCCACCTGGTTCGTACGGTAATTGAAAACCTCGGGCTCGATGCCGTGGACATTCCACATCTTGAAGGACGAGTCCTGCAGACGTTTGGCCCGGTCGAGGTCGCCGGAGAGAGCGAGGATCGCGGGAAAGAACGCGTCGAGAGCTCCCCACGTTGTCTTCGTGCGTTTCCCGGTAGCCATATCCGCATGGCCATACCAGAGTTCTCCGTTCACATCGTCGGCGAGATACTTGTTGATCGCGACAATGCTGTCTTCCCACATCGCCTTGCACTCTTTATCGCCGAAGAGGATCCAACACTTATAGAGATATTCGTAATACGAATCGATCTCAGCCGAGAGGTGGCTGCCGGTGTTGGTCCATTCGCCGGTTTCGACGTTGATCCGCGTACCGACGAGTCCGATCGGCGAGCGGCGTTTGTAGGTTTCGACGAGCGCTCGTTTCGCCTTGTCGTAGAAGATCGGCTTGCCTGTCAGCTTACTCAACGTGCCGAACTCAATGAGGAGCGTACCGGTCTCAGCGGGATTCGAGACTGTTTGGCTGACCTTTCCCGTTCGCAAATTCACATGCTTATATGGAAGGCCGGTCGGCGATTCGAACGCGGGCAGCAGCCTTGTACCGAGATCTTCCGCGAGCTTCAGCAATTCCTTGTCGCCGGTGATCTGGTATGACGAGAGCAATCCGCCTAGCAGCCTAATGACGATCTCAAATTTCTGTACACCGATGTCTTTGTCGAATTTCAGTGTCTTTTTGATGTACTCGCGCGTCTTATCGGCCTCGTCTTTGAGGCCCATGATGTACATCGTGTCGAGTCCATCGACCGGCGACATCAGCAGCGGCTCGGCGTACCAGTTATGATGCGATTTACTGAGGGGCTTTAGATCGTCGTTTCCCCAGGCGTACTTTTTGTAGCCGTTCCACGCGTGGAGAAACTCGGCCCTGACGCTCTCGGCGGCGGCTTTTCGATCAACCTTGGCCGGCGATTGCGAATGGACCGCGACGTGTGTCAGCGCGGCCGTGATGATCAATATGAGGAGTCGTTTCATTAGGGTTGGACTGTCTGAGTTTCGGTCAGAAGGATCGGATCGCCGAAGCCAAGTTCCTTCAATCTAGGAAGTTGAGTCTTCGCATCTCCGACGACAAGCCAGACCATCTTGTTCGGGTCGAAATATTTTGCCGACAGTTCGCGGATGCGGGCCACGGTCATCGCTTTTACGATCGCCTCACGTTCCTTGACGTAATCCGGTTTCCATCCGTAACGGCTAATGTTATCAAGCATTCCCAGCTTTGCACCCGCCGTCTCAAATGCACGTGCGTTGCTCTTGATGAGAAAGCTCTTAGTTGTTTCAAGGTCTGCATCCGAGAAATTCTTGCCATAGTCCTGCAGGATGGTCTTGATCAACTGCGTCGATTCGAGCGTGACGTTGCTGCGAACACCGCTCTGGATAGTAAACGGACCCGCGGTTCGCGAACCGGAGAATCCTGAGCCGATCCCGTAGGTGTACCCTTTTCCTTCGCGAAGCTGCTGCGTAAACTGCGATGCGAAACCGCCTCCGCCGAGAATGTAGTTCGCGACTGTCGCCGGATAATAATCCTTGTCGGTCACCGCGAGTGCGGGGTAGCCGATGCGAAGTACGGACTGAGACGCGTTCGGTACGTCGTAGAAATAAACCTGCGACTTCGCCGGTGGAGCGGGAGTTTTGTAAGACTGGATCTCAACCGTCTTCGGCTTCCAGTCGCGATCCAGATTCGCGAGCGACGATACCACCGCACCCCTATTCAATGCTCCGACGATGTGCATGCGGGCAACCGACGGCGAGATGGCGAGAGCGTAGAACGACTTGAGATCGTCGATCGTGATCGAGTTGACCGACTCGACAGTACCAAGAGCGCTTCTCGAATATATATTGTCCTTGCCGTAGATCAGCGTACCGTACTGGTTCTGCGCTATCGCATTCGGATTCGCAAGTTGCTGGCGGATCTGGCTGATCGCTGCCTGCTTCTGCAGATCGAATTCTTTCGCATCCCAACGCGGCTGGAGAAGGATCTCCTCGACGAGAGCCATCGTCGCGGGATAGTTTCGAGCGAGCGTATTTCCGGTTACGAAGATCCCCTCTTTTCCCGCAGCTACGTTGATCGAGGCGCCAAGCTGCTCGATCGCTTCTTCCAGCTCCTGCGGTGTCTTTTTCGCCGTACCCTGAGTCAGCATCCGAGCCATCAGATTCGCGACGCCGACCTTGTCGAGATCTTCAAGCAACTGACCGCCGTCGATCTGAATGTCGAACTGGACAAGAGGAACTTCGCTGTTTTCGATCCCGAGCACGCGGATCCCGTTCGACATCTTCTGTTCCCAGATCGTCGGGATCTTTACTGCAGGCGACGGACCATACGGTGGTTCAACGGAACGGTCGAAGCTCGACGGAGTCTTTTCGTACTGCGCCTGAGCCGAGGCGTCAACTTCTTTCTCGGCCCCTTGAACGATCGGCTCTTCGACTACCTCTGCCTTCTTCGAGCCGTCGAGTGCGAGCGCTACCTGGCCTTTCGGTACGAAGCTCGTTGCAACGAAATTCCTTCCCTTGATGTACTTCTCGTACACCCTCGTTACATCGGCGGGTGTGACCGCGAGAATACCGGCGATGTTCTTTTCGATGCAGCCCGGATCCTTCGCGAAGATGCTGCATTGGGTTAGCTGAGCACCTTTGCCGAGCACGTTCGAGAGCGAATTGTAGAATGCCGTCTCCTGCCCGGCTTTGATGCGATCGAGGTCCTTCTGAGAAATGCCGTTCTTTTCAAATCTCGCGAACGCCTCTCCGACCGCGGCCGAAACTTCATCAAGATCTTTGCCTTGAAACGCACGCACTTCCAGATGGGTTTGTCCGGCGATCTCCGAGTCAAAGTTGTACATCGTGACCTCGCCGGTCAGCTTCTTTTCTTCGACGAGCACCTGATATAACGGGGCTTTCTTGCCGTCCGAGAGGTAGTTTGTTAGGACTTCAAGTGCGTAGGAATCCGGATGATACTGTTCGACCGACGGCCATGCCATCGATAATTCCGGTACGCGGGCATAGTTGTCCTCGTGGAAGAACTTGACCGTTTCCCTAACGGTGCCGGGACGCTTCGCGATCGCTGTAGCCTCTTCACCTCGCTTGATCTCGCCGAAATACTTCTCGACCCACTTCTTCGCTTGTGCGGAATCGAAATCACCCGCAACCGTAAGCGTCACATTGTTCGGAACGTACCAGCGGCGGAAGAATTCCTTCACGTCTGCCAGTGTTGCGCTCTTTAGATCATCGAGAGAGCCGATGACCTGCCAGTTGTACGGATGGTCTGCAGGATAGAGAGCCTTGTCGATCACGTACTGCGTGTGGCCGTAAGGCTGATTATCGACACCCTGGCGCTTTTCGTTTTGGACGACTTCTTTTTCCTTTGCGAGGACCGGATCGGAAACGGTATTGATGAACCAGCCAAGTTTGTCCGCCTCAGCCCAAAGCATTTTTTCAAGGGCATCGTTCGGAACCGTCTGAAGATAATTCGTCCGATCGCGATTCGTCGAGCCATTCGCTCCCGATCCGCCTATCCGTGAGCTCAGCCTGTCCAAACCGCCCTTTCCGAGATTCTCGGATTCGAGGAAAAGAAGATGCTCGAACATATGGGCGAAACCGGTTCGTCCGGCCTTCTCGCGAGCCGAACCCACATGAGCGGTCAGCGATACCGCGACAACCGGATCGGAGCGATCAATGTGAAAGATCACGTCAAGGCCGTTCGGCAAGGTGAACTTTTCGTATTGGATCTTGAACGACGCCGGCCTCTGGCCAAACGTTAGAGTGCTGACAAGCAGGACGACAACCCAGACGGAAATGATCTTCTTATGCATAGTAGTTATGATCTCGTATTGATCTCGGTGACTAGACAATAATTACGGTCGCTGTGCAATTAAAGGTTTCAATCGAAACCTTGCTAAGTAATTAGATGATAGTTTTTTCTTCGTTCACTCGCATTCTTATACGGATGGCAAAAACATCCGATTTTATTTTGAAAGGAGTAATCATCATGAAGAAAACGGTTAATCGAATCATCGGCCAGATGGGCTTCACGCTCATCGAACTGCTCGTAGTTGTTGCGGTAAGCCCGGTCCTTATCGGCTTGCTTCTTCCCGCTGTTCAAAAGGTTCGCTAGTTTCGGAACCTTCGCGGACGGGAGTCTTCGGATTCCCGTCCTATTCATCAATTACGGGCTCTTGCTTTCTTGCCTTTCGACGCTCGGACTTCCACGATTTCCGGATCGCCGCCACATCAAACTTGTCACGCTTTCCATCGCGCATATTCTCGACCTCGTGCTGAACGCGCGCCGAGATCAACCGGTACGCTTCCGTATTCGGAACACCTTCGGTCATATCGCGAAGCTCTTCGTAGGACAGGAATTTCCCGATCTTTGCACCAACCTTCGCGCCAAGACTGGCTTTTTTCGGGATCGTCATTCCCTTCGGATATGCCTCAAAGGTGCCCCAGATGTATATCGGCAAAATTCCTATCTTTTGATTCAAGGTTAGATATCCGATCACCGGTTTGAACTCGGCAACCTCGCCGGTAGTCGATCGTGTGCCTTCGGGGAAAATGAGTGCGTTATATCCATCGTTCAGGATACGAGTCACATGGCGGAGCGATTGCCGCAAACTTCCGGTTCGTTCGATGGGAACGAGGGTCGTGAAGTTGTTCATGTATGCCCGTTTATACTTCGTGTCGAACCAGTAATCAGCCGCCGCTACAGCCACGGTTTGCTCGGCAACATCGGCGCCGAGAGCTCGTTTCACCAATCCTGTATCGATGTGCGAGGCGTGGTTCGGGGCGACGATGAAGTTGACGTGCATCGGCACGTTCGACTGGCCTTCGATGGTCGTGTCGAGGACCTTCGAATAGAGCGATTCCTGTGCGAGATCGACCGCCGCGTTCCCGATCCGACGGACAAGTGACGGAATGTGGATCTCCTCTTCGTCCTTCTTCTCCTCGATCTTCGGTTCGTCGGCTAGGCGCTTCGATTTGTCAACGCGTTGAACCGCAGTCAGCAGCTCTCGAACGGTCTGTACCTCGTTCAACGTGTCTGGCGAAAGCACGCGTCCGCCGGCGTCCTCGACCGCCGCCTGTAGCTCGACGAACATTAAGGAATCGAACCCGAAATCACTGAGCCTATCCTCTACGGCAACATCGGAAAGCGGCCTGCTTGAAACGGTCGCCACGATCCGACGGATCCAAAGGAAATTATCGTCTCCCTTCGATTCGACCGCGGCCTTAGTCTTCTTTTTGTCTCGCTCCTCGAGGGCCTGAAGCATCGCTACGACCTCGGGACGTTTCACCTTTCGCGTTGCGGTCCGGGGAAGTTCGAACGGGGTGATGTGCATCACCTTGATCCGCTTGAAGAACGGGATTCCCGCGGCGACTTCGCGAAAATGATCCTCGATCCGTTTATTGACCTCAGCTCGGGTCAACGCGATGTCATGCTCATAGTCCGGCACGACGAGCGCTGAGATCTTCTCGCCGCCATCCTGGTCCGGAAGGCCGACGACGCTTAGTTCTTTTACGAAGCCCGAGTTTCCGTACAGATCCTCGATCTCATCCGGATAAATATTCTTCCCGTTCGAATCAATGATCACGTCCTTCGACCGACCGACGATATAAAGATTTCCGTCCTCGTCGATGCGGCCGAGGTCGCCCGTTCGTAACCAACGATCTTGCAGAACGGACTCGGTCGCTTCTTCGTTGTTGTAGTAGCCGAGCATCACGTTCTGCCCTCGTGCTACCACTTCGCCCACGCCGCTGTCATCCGGATTCTCGATCTTTACTTCGACACCCGGGAGCGGTTTGCCGACGCTTCCACGCAGCAGTTTGTTGCCCGGTCGGGCAACGGTGAGCACGGGCGACGATTCCGTCAGTCCATAGCCTTCGAGGACCGTGAAGCCGAGTCCGTGCAGATCTTTCTGAACCTTCTCGCTCAGCGCCGAACCGCCCGAGATCATATACCGCAGCTTTCCGCCCATACCCTGATGGATCGGGAAAAAGACGATCGGGCCGAGATTGAACGGCGTGTTGTCTCGCAGCCAAGCGTTGAACTCGATCATCGAGTCGGCCGCGTCCGCGATCCAGTCCCCGCGTTCACGCAGCCGTGTCTTGATCCGGCGATGCAGCATCTCCCACAGGGCCGGTACACCCACCATTCCAGTAACGTGGCCTTTTTCGATGGCTCGTGTGAGTTCTTCGGCGGTGAGGTCATCGAGATACGTGATCTGTGTGCCGTTCGAGAACGGTGTCAGGAAGCCCGCTGAGAATTCGAACGTGTGATGCATCGGCAGCACAGACAAGACACCGTCGGTGATGTCCATGTCGAGTACGCTCGATAGCATCGAGATCATGTTCGTGAAATTCTTGTGCGAGAGCATCACAGCTTTTGGCTTGCCGGTCGTGCCGGACGTAAAGATCAAGGACGCTACCGCATTGGACAAGATCTTCGGCGGCAGTAGAGCTTGTCTATTTGCCTCTTCGATCTCGTCCGGCATCTTGTAGATCTCATCGAAGGGATAGACCTGTATATCGATGCCAGCCTCGGCAAGCTTGTCTTTTAGATCAAGGTTCTCGGCGGCAAGCCGCGGGCTGATCGCGATCGCAGATGCCTCACCCGCCTTCGCAAAATTAACGATCTCCTCGACGGAACTCGCCGGATCGATCGGGATCGCGGTCGCACCGGCTTTCAGGATTCCGAAGTACGACAGGCCCCATTCAGGCATGTTGTGCGAAAAGAGAATGACGCGATCGCCGTGCTTTATGCCTTTATGGGCGAAGAATCCGGCGGCACGCAGCGTAAGCTCCCGCACATCTTCGAACGTATATTGCTCGCGGCGGCCGTTGCGTTCGATGCGCATTGCTACGCGCGTGCCGAATCGTTTGGTCGCCGTATCGAAAAGGTCGAGCAGATCCTTGTAGGTGTGCTCGCGTTTCTCTTGGACCTTCAACTCTTCTTCGAGTGTCGGCAGCACCCATTTCCTCATCCCGGGGAAATGGACGTTGAGCCAGTAGTCGTACCAATCGAGCCGTTCCGGATACCACGGCAGCAGATGCTTTTCCTTCTCTTTGATGACCGCCTGCAGCGCTCGAACATTGTCCGAGCGATACAGATATTCGTTGTCGATCATGAATGGCTTGAACATCGCAAACGCATCCATCGTCTCCTGTGTCGTTCGCTCAAAAGATTCGACTGACTTTTGCAGGTCCGAGACGATGTTCCCAATGCGTCCGCCGCCCCAGCGCGGACTCGCTCTTTCGAGCAATTTGTCGGCCTGTTTCGTCAGCCTGTTCAGCATCGGCGCCGATGTTAGTTCGTATGTCCGCTGCTTAACGGGAATCGCCTCGACCATTCCGGCGAGTTTGTTTACGATCGAGCTTCCGGTTTCTTTGTCCTCGAAATGCTGACGTTTATACAGCCCGACGAGACCAACGATACGTTTCATGTCGTTCGGGTTCGAATCGCCCGACGAAGCCTGAAACACTAGTGGCGGATTATCGTCAACGAGCGCATTCATCGCCGCTCCGAGTATCGCCCCCGAAACCATGTCGACCGGGATAATGTCTAGGATCAGTTTTTCGTTAACAGGAATGATCGGCTGACCGCGAAGAGCGATCAGTATCAATGGAGCCGTTGTAGTAAAGCCTTCGTTCCAACCGGGAAAGGGATACTGATTGGAAGATTCGACGATCGACGGACGAACGAGGATCTTAACGATGTCGTCCTGCTTGGCGATGATCTGCTCGGCAAGCGATTTCGAATAGGTGTAGATATTCGTCCAGCCCCAATATTCGGCACGCTCGGCTCCGAGTTCGGTCGTTCGCTCGCGGATCCACATCTTGCGTTCGCGGAAGATGGCGGATTTCAGTTCGGATTCGTCGTCGGGATCACGGCCCTCTTCGATAAACCGATTGCGAGCCAGTTCGCGGAACTTCGCCGCCTGTACCGCATCGTCAGCTTCCTGACGGGCTTGTTCGGAGAGTCTTGCGCAGTCTTCAACCTCGCGGTTTACGTCGAAGGTCGTTCCAACCAGCTCATTCTTTCGCGGAAAGTATCCGACGACGGGCTCGTTCTCCCAGATAGCTCCGCTGCGTTTGCCCGCGACAAAACACGTCGAGACGTGAACAACGCGCGGCTTCTTCATCATCCGAGCGAGTTCGATGATGTTGTTAGAGCCGTTGATGTTTGTGCGAAGTGCCGATTCGAGCGGCGGATTGAAGGTGACGTTCCCGGCTCCGTTTATCAGGACATCGGTGTCCTGCATGATCTCGCGAGCGTGGTCTTCGCTCATGCCGAGATACTGATTGCCGACATCGCCGTTCACCGGAACGACCTTTTCTTTTATAAAGTCCTCAAACTTATCGCCGTATTTCTCTCGAAGCGGTTCGAACGTTGGCGACGTAACAATACTCGTCCAAAACCGTGTCTTCGATTCGTTTTCATCTCTTGCACGCACCGTCGCATAGACCTTCCCGATATCAGGAAAGTTGTGCAGCAGCATCGACAACGTCACCTTCCCAACGAACCCGGTCCCGCCGATGAAGAAAATGTTCTTGCCCTTAAATATTTCTGTTGGTGAAAGCTTCATCATTTGTCGTTGCCAGATCGCGTCTCACGAATTGCAGGTAGCAGATCTAAACACCTCCGGCATGTAACCTCGTCACGCGCTCCGGTTGCAATGTCGCCAACGGCAGCCCGGTGAGCCGCTTCTCGGTCCCGAGGATTGCACGCGACCATACCGTTCTCATCCTGAGCGTGAATGTCACGCGACTGGCGTCGATCTCGCGGCATCCTAATCCGTCACATTACACAGCCCGATAATTGGCTGGTGGAGCATCGTTATCTCGGCGTTGCGGCCCATGTATGAGCGGCCCATTGCGATGGCTTCAGTCAGGTTGTCGGCGCGTTCCCAGCCGAGCATTTCGGGGACGTGAGCGTTTTCGGCTCCGGCGACGATGACCTTTCCGACGTGCTGGCGGCCGTTTTCGCCCCAGTACCACATAAAGAACGGATGCGCTCCGTGATAGGCGTTGCCGCGGCGGTACATCTCGACGTATGCCGGGTTCGACGCAAACTCGCGTTCGTATTTTTCACGAAGGTAGAACGCGTCTCGTGATTCGGGCAGCAGTCGATGGAAAAACTCGATGTACGACGGGTGAAAATTGTGGTCGAACTCGTCGAAGCACGGATGCGTGATGATCATCACGCCCCCTTTGCGCAGCAGCGGCTTGTTCCGGTACATGTTGAAGTGATACCCAAGCGCCATCACCTGCACGAGCAGCGGATTCAACGCCGAATACACGTTGTACGGCGAGATATCCGGGATGCCGGAGATCAGGATGTCGCACTGGCCTTTTACCGGGATCTCGTACTGTCGGTAATTGAGTTCGAGGATCTTGTCGTGCACCGGCTCCGTCTTGCCGGCGTAACAGCCGATCAGTTCGTATTGAGCCGGGATCGCGTGGAGCATCTTTCGACGCGCGGCACGCGGCATTTTTGAGAAAGTCCGAGCCATCGCTTCCCACTTCATCCGGTCCATGAACGAAAACTCGTCCTCGTTGCGCGTGAGAATGTCGTAGCCGTCCGAGAACATCTTGTTGTTCAGAGCCGTCTCGATGTGAAATACCTTGCACTGCTCATCCACAAGTTTACCGAGTCGGATCACTTTGTGATTCAGTTCCGACGCGGGCGGGTCCATATAGGAATGCGAATCGCGGATCGTCTGCGGTTCGTGATGTGCACGCAGGGATTCGTAATCGCACAATCCAACGGCAACAGACTTATGCCCGCCGTCCATCGGGACGAGGTTGATGTTGAGATAGATCAGCAGATCGCTCTCGATCGCACGCTTGTTTACGCGGAGCGGTTCGTTGTGACGCGTATGGCCGAGGGTTACGAGGTTGTCGTCATCCTCGGCATCGTGGTTGTAGTAGCGGTCGGGGTAATACTCGTTATAGATCGTATCGCCGACCATCCGCTTCATTTCCCACGCGGTCATCTTGCGATGCAGAGAGTTTGCGATGATCAGGTGGATGTCGTCAACGCCGTTCGCTCCACACATATCCAGCACGACCTCGAGCATCGTCTGTCGCATATCGGGCGTCGCCATCGGCGGCAGCGGCAGCGAAATATCGTCCATCGCGATCGTCACCCGCATCCCGGGTTCGAGCAGCGCATACAGCGGCTCCATCTCGATCGGATGATTCACCGCATACCTGATCGCCGCCTCACGATTCGGCAGGCCCTTGATCGGCGGATTCGGATAGATCACCCGCGTCCCAACCGGCAAATCTTCCAGAATGAAATTCTCACCGTTCGGCATTATCCGCGGCGCCGAGTCTTTGTCGATGTACACGATCGATTCGTGCGTTTTGCGTCTTAGTGCAAGTGCCATGTTATTTGGTCAATGCGTGGTCGAGTTCCTTCAAAGCTTCGGTGATCGTCTCAACCGCTTTCACATAGAAATCCGGCTGGATGCTGGCGAAGTCGTCCGTCGATTTGTGATAGTCCTTGTGGTCCTCGACGCCGAAGTAGATGAACGGGATCTTGGCGGCGTGGAAGGCGGCTTGGTCGGACTGGTCGGTCCAATCGTCGCGTCCGGTTGAGGGATCGTCGTGGCCAAGCAAAAGCTTTACGCTCGCCGTCTTCTGAACCTTTTCTAGTGCGGGTTTCAATTGCGGATACAAGCGCGTTCCCGTCGCGTACAATTCGCGCTTGTCGTTACGGGAGATCATATCCATATTGACGTTAAGGACGATCGCCGCTTTCGCGACCGGAGGGTTCGCGACGAAGTGGCTCGCGCCGAGCAACCCCTTCTCTTCCGCGTCGAGGGCAACGAAGATCAGCGAATGATCAGGCTGATTCTTCTTGAAGTAGGACGCGATCGCAAACAGGGCCGCCGTGCCTGAGGCGTTGTCATCCGCACCATTGAAGACCTGGCCATTGCGAACTCCGAGATGATCGTAGTGTGCCGTTATGACGATGTACTTGTCGGCCTTCGTTTTTCCTCGTATCGAGCCAACGAAGTTGACCCCCTTGATCGCCCCAGACTGCCCGCGTCCACGAATTTCGAACTCCTGCTCGTATGCCGGGCCGATCGGCTTGATCTCGGCTTCCGCAAACCTCTTCATAACGTAGGCACGCGCCTTTGCCATCGTCGGACGTTCGCCTGATCGACCGTCCATATCGTCCGCTGAGAGGGTTCGTATGTCCTCGAGCAGCTTCCCCGCGTCGAATAGTTTCGACTCGGGAGCTTTTGCTGCCGCTTGAGCGAACGCCGTTGAGGCGAGTGCGAAAATCGCTGTTGCTGTTATTAGTGCTTCATAAATTCTGAACATTCTGCACTTCACACTCGCAGGCGGGACGCCCGCGTTCCAGTCACTCGCGTTCCAGTCATTTAAGATCGATGACCGCCCAGTCATGCTGGCGGGCGGTTTGCTTGAGTCGGAAATCGGGACATACCGCGACCGGGTGCCCGACGATCGAGAGCATCGGGAGATCTGAGATACTGTCCGAATATGCGTAGCTTTCCGAAAGATTGATGCTCTCGCGCTCGGCGTACTCGCGTATCCACTTTGCCTTCGTCGCCGACGCCATGACGGGCGGCAATACGCGGCCGGTTGCGTAGCCGTTGACGAACTCAAGCCGGTTGGCTACATAGTCGTCGATCCCGAGATACTGCATCATTCGCTCAATCGTGAAATCGAGTGCCCCGGTTAGTACGACCTGTCGCTGTCCGATCTTCTTACCTTGTGCGATCAGTTCCTCGGTACCAGGAAATATCGCCGGCTTGAGCACTTCCTCGAACAACTCTTCGGAAAAATATCGCAACCTATCTTGAGAGAAGCCTTCGTAGCTCCGGAAGAACACCTCGTTGAAAACGTTGCGTGAATATAGGTCCGTGAGGCCAAAGAACGGTAGTTTCGCGAGCGTACCCGCACTTTTCTTGGCGGTCTGCCACAGGCCTTGTTGCCGCTTGGCGTAGAACGCGAGCGTATGGACGAGATTGGTACTGACCAGCGTGCCTTCGAGGTCGTAAAAGGCGGCGGCCTGGCCGTTTCGCTTGGTCGGGTTTTCGTGATAGGTTATGTTCGTTCTTTTCACGTCCAGTGTGTTTTGTAAACGAGGATATTAGCATGTACCAGCTAATCTCGCACTCAATTTCAATCAAACATTACAAATTTCTTGCAATTGTAATTACATTGTGTTTACTGACGGCCTGTTCGAAGAAGGTCGAATCGCATAATGCGGACCCAAGCTACGCTTCAACGAGCATTTCGGACAGCCTGCGCGTTTCGGAAGGCCTTTTCGCCGAGCGATCCGACATCTCGAAGTTGAGAACGGCGGTGAACACGCTTGGCTTGGCCAGAAATCCCGATCAGCGACATTACGAGGTAGAGTGGAAGTTCGCAAAGTACAGCTATTTCCTCGGCAAGGTCGAACCGCTCGAGGAGGATGCAATCGCGGCATTCGAGAAAGGCCGTGACGCCGGGAAGATCGCATCGCGCGTCGATCCGAGCAAGGCGGACGGCCATTTCTGGTACGGGGCGAATCTCGGCGAGCTAGGTCGGATCAGCCCCGTGACCGTCGGGATCAAATCCGTCGACGACATTCGTGAAGCAATGAACGCGTCGATCGCGATCGAGCCAAACTATCAGAACGGAAGCGCGTACGACGGGCTCGGCCAATTGGAGATGGCGACTCGAACGCTGAAAGGTGGAACGATCGAGAAAGCTATCGAATATTACGAGAAGGGCCTCGAGATCTCGCCGGATAACGCCAACCTTCGGCTCCACCTTGCCGAAGCATATCTCGCCGCGAAAGATGAGGCGGATGCGAAAAAGCAACTCAATGCGCTGTTCGCTCTTACACCCAATCCAGCCTACGAGCAAGAGCACAAGGTCGCCGTCGAGAAAGGCAGGGCCTTGATGTCAAAGAACTTCTGATGCGAAAAGCCATCTTTCCGGGATCGTTCGATCCGCTCACTAACGGCCACCTTGATGTCATTCAGCGAAGTTCGCCGCTGTTTGACGAGATCATTGTTGCCATCCTGAACAACCCGGAGAAGAACCCGATGTTTTCGGTCGAGGAACGCGTCGAGATGATCGAAGAGATCTTGCCGTCGGTTGAGCACGATGGCTGTCAGATCACTGTCGCATCGTTCTCAGGCCTTACCGCCGAGTTCGCAAAGCAGAGCGGCGCGACTGCGATCGTCCGAGGTATCCGAGCCGTGAGCGATTACGAATACGAGCTTCGAATGGCCCTGATGAACCGGAAACTCGAACCGACGATCGAGACGGTCTTCCTTATGGCCGATGAGGAGTACTCATACGTTTCGTCTACGCTAATGAAGCAAGTGTTTCTGCTCGGCGGGCGGGTCAATGGATTGATTCCCGAATCGGTCGAGGCAAGAATGCGTCGCAAACTCGATTCATAGAAGAGTTATGATGTCTAAAATTTCATAATCCATCCTGTGACCTGCGAACCCTGCCCATTTGGGTTAGAATCTTCAACATGAGCCATCTTTTTCCTGTTTCCGACCGAGTCGCCATGATGCATACATCGTCGACGCTGAAGGCGGCTCAGACCGCCGCGGCGTTGCGCGAACAGGGGCACAGCGTTATCGATCTGACCGTCGGCGAGCCGGACTTCGACACACCAGACTTTATAAAACAGTATGCATGGGAAGGCCTTCAGAAGGGGCTGACGAAGTACACCGCGTCGAGCGGGATGAAGCCATTCACCGAAGCGATCGCCGATTTTTATCATAATCAGTTCGGAGCGAGTTTCTCGCCGGCAGAGGTCGTTGCTTCGTGCGGCGGCAAACAGGCTCTTTTCAATGCCGCTTGCACTCTGCTGAATCCGGGCGACGATGTTCTTATACCGAAGCCGTACTGGGTGACGTTCCCGGAGATCGTCACGTTTTGCGGAGCGAACAGCGTTTTTATCGAAACTGAAGAAACCGATTTCGTACTTACTGCGGACCAAGTTAAGGACGCTATCACGGACAAGACGAAGCTCTTGATCGTAAATTCGCCGAGCAATCCGTCGGGCCGTGTAATCCCTACCGCCGAGATGAAGAAGATCATCGAGGCTTGTGTCGAACGCGGCGTATACGTACTCACTGACGAGTGCTACCTGTTCTTCGCCTATCCGCCGGGAGAGGTTTTCACATCTGCGGCTCTGCCGCCGGAGATCCGCGAATACGTTTGCGTCGCTGGCAGTTTTTCAAAGACCTTTGCAATGACGGGCTGGCGGATCGGATATACGATCGCGAATCAGGCTTGGTCGAAGGAGATGGTAAAACTCCAGAGCCATTCCGCGACCCATCCCACTTCATTCGTTCAGTATGCATGCGCACGGGCGATGGAGAACGCGTCTGAGTCGATGGCGGCCGTGAACGCTATGCTCGCCGAATACGAACGCCGACGCGACTGGTTGATACCGGCCCTGAACACCATCGACGGATTCAAATGCGGCATGCCGGAAGGGGCGTTCTATGCCTTTGTCGATGTTCGGGGCTTGCTCGGCGAGCGGTATTCAACATCCGCGGACGTTGCGGAGGTAATGCTGAAAGAGGCTCATACGGTCGTTACGGACGGTGCGGGATTTGGGGCAGATGGGTTCTTAAGGTTTTCGTACGCGACGTCGATGGAGAATCTTCATCTCGCGATCGAGCGGCTCGGTTCGATATTCGGCAGGACGGAAGCCCAGGCGGCCTAGGTTCATCCTTGGGAGAAAACGAGCTTGAACCCGTTGCAGTCCCGTACCTCAAGCTCCACGCAATCGTAGATCCGCCGGATCGGCCCCGCGATAATGTCGGCACCTGCCGCGGTCAACTCTTGAAACAGCTCTTCCACGTCAGTTACCCAGATGTACGCGTCACTGCTGATCTTCCGAAGCTCGAGATTTGATCGTTGCGGTTCCGCGTCGGCCTTTCCAAAGTGAAACTCCACCCCGCCCCTAGCCACCATCGCGAACACTGTCGGTTCGCCAAAGTATCCAAGGATCTCAAACCCCAACACGTCGCGATAATACTCCGCCGTAGCGACCACGTCGCTGACAACGAAACTCGGAGCTACGCTTTTGAATGTAACGATGTCGTTCTTATCTATGGCCATGCTCGGAAACGGGAGCCCTTACTTACGTGCGGGCTACTGACGCCCGCTTGCATCTCTAACCTCCGGTCATTAGCAAGCCGATCTCCTCGAAGGTCGCGGTCTTCGGGTTAACCTCGCCGACGATCTTCCCTTCGCGGATGACGAGCAGCCGATCGGCGAGAGCGGTGACCTCTTCGAGTTCTGCCGAGACGAGCAGAACCGCACGGCCTTTATCTCGAAGCTCGATGAGTTTGCGGTGGATAAACTCTATAGCACCGATATCTACTCCGCGGGTTGGTTGCGAGACGAGAAGTAGTTTCGGGTCGAGCTCGAACTCGCGGCCGATGATGAGCTTTTGCTGATTGCCGCCAGACAATGATTTTGCCGTCAGTTCCCGATTGGGAGGGCGAACGTCAAAGTTCTCGATGATCTCGCCGACACGCTTTTCGATAGCCCCCGAATTCATCGTGCCGGCCGCGGTCGCGAGCGGTGCTCTATAATGGACGCCGAGTATTGAATTCTCCGAAAGGTCGGAATTGAGCAGCAGCCCGCGTCGGTGACGGTCCTCGGGGATGTGCGCGATGCCGAGCTCTTTCAGCTCCCGGGCCGAGCGACTTGTCACCTCTTTTCCTTCAAACGAAACTCGCCCGCTCCGCGGTTTGCACAAACCCGCCAATGCTTCGATCAGTTCGGTCTGACCGTTCCCTTCGATCCCCGCGATCCCGACGATTTCGCCTGCACGGACGGCAAACGAAACGCTGTCGACCGCTCGACCGTGTCTGCCGTCGACTGTGAGGTCCGAAACCTCTAACACCTTCGCCGCGGGATTGGCATCGGTCTTCTCGACGCGAAGAAGGACGTCGCGTCCTACGATCATCCGCGCTAGCTCGGCGGCGTTGGTTTCCGATGTCATAACCCGTCCAACAGTTCGTCCGTCGCGCATGACCGTTACTTCATCTGAGATCGCGAGCACCTCTTCGAGTTTGTGGGTGATGATGACGATCGTCTTGCCTTGCTCCTTCATTCGGCGAAGGATCGCGAAAAACTCCTCGACTTCCTGCGGCGAGAGAACGGCAGTGGGTTCGTCTAAAATGAGGAACTTGGCGTCTCGATAAAGAGCCTTCAACAACTCGACCCGCTGCTGCTGACCGACAGATAGATCCTCGATGAGCGCATTCGCGTTGATGTTAAGTTTCAGGTCATTTGAAAGCTTTGTAATCTCTGAGTTCGCTCTATCAAGATCGAGGTTCGCGGCAGATCCGGTCTCGGCTCCAAGGATGATATTCTCGGCGACGGTCATGTTGTCGACCAGCATGAAGTGCTGATGCACCATGCCGATCCCAAGCGCTATCGCGTCGTGCGGATTGGGGATAGTGACCGGCTTACCGTCGAAGATGATCTCACCGTGATCCGGATTATAGAACCCATACACGACTTTCATCGCTGTCGACTTCCCTGCCCCGTTCTCGCCGACGATCGCGTGGATTGTTCCCCCTTCGACCCGCAGCGACACGTCTTCGTTGGCGACGCAATCACCAAAAGCCTTTTTGATATTCTTTAATTCCAGCATCGATCTTTAGTTCGCCATAGCATCGGTGACCTTGATGCCGCCGCCGATTATTTCTTTCTTCGCTTCCTCAACGCGTAGGATGACGTCGCCGGGGATGAGTTTTTCGTTGTTCTTATCCATCGCGTAGGCCACGCCGGCCTTATCGAGTCCGAATACGTGAAAGCCGCCGACGAAGCGGTGTTCGAGCGTTTCCTGGACCGCGTCGTAGACGGCGTTATCTACCCGTTTCACCATCGAAGTCAACACGAATCCGGGTTTGACGGCGTTCTGGTTCGAGTCGACGCCGATGACGAACTTGTTCGCCTCGCCTGAGCTGTTCAAACCGTATTGCTCAACGGCGTCAAAGGCTCCGAGTCCCGAGTTTCCGGCCGCTGTAAAGATCACGTCCGCGCCTTTCTGGATCTGTGCGAGTGCGAGTTCTTTCCCTTTTGCGGGGTTGTTCCAAGCGGCGTCGTTGACACCTACGTAGTTAACCTTAACGTCGACGTTAGGATTAACCGACTTCGCTCCTTCCTCGTAGCCTTTTTGAAAGCGATGGATCAACGGTATATCCATGCCGCCGAGGAATCCGAGGACGCCGGTCTTTGATTTGGTCGCGGCGATCATTCCGACCAGATATGAGCCTTCGTGCTCGCGAAACACGAGCGATGCGACGTTTTGCTTTGGCGTTTTGCCGTCCGCTTCGAAGATGACTCCGTCGATGATCGCGAACTTGATGTTCGGGTAATCCGTCGCTACTGACTGCATGATCGGACCTTGGGCGAAGCCGATACCGACGATCAGATCGAAGTTCTTCTCGGCAAAGGCACGCATCGCCGGTTCGATCGAAGTAGGATTGCCGGGCTCGACGTCATAGAGGCATATCGGCAGGTCCTTCTCCGCCCGTTTGACGCCTTCCCACGCCGCGGCGTTGAACGACCGGTCATTCTTACCACCGATGTCGAAAACGATGCCGACCTTGATCTGACAGCCTTCGCGTCGGGCCGCTTCGCGGGCCGTACACGCCGTCGAGGCTATCGCGGCGAGGACCGTAATTAATGCTGTTAAGTGTCTGAAACGCATAAGAAGAACTGAGTGCGGAATTTGCTCATTAGCTTACATTCATAAGGTTCGTTCAGCAAGGTACTGAGATGCACGGGAAGCTCGGGCGTTGGCTCCTTCCGGTTCACTCAACCGTCGTCTTTGTCCACAGAAATACCGGGGTCAAACTAAGTCCTTAAACTCAAGATCCACAGAACTTAAGGGGACGCAAGAAAGTTTTTGTCCCAACGTGTCCCACGAAGTGGGTGGGACAAATAAGTAGCATTATTTTCAACATTTGCGACTCTTATTTTGTCGAAATTTTGACTTTTCAAAAAAGTTTTTGGCGGCTCGTTAGCGACCTTTTGACGCGACGTGATTGGTTTCGCAACAAAGTATCTTCAGGATCTTCGCCAATCGCGCGCGAGAAAACGGGCCTCGAAAAGCCCGTTCGAACATTTTGCCACTAGTTGCATC
>JBEBGW010000164.1:0-9188 GCA_040081025.1 Pyrinomonadaceae bacterium
TCTACGCGCGGCCCAAGAGATGCTTGAGGAGGGCACCTTTACTTTTGCGGAGGAGTCTATAGGCTTCGATGAGATCAATGCCATGTTTGCCGCGTGATGCATCTATCCGACGAAATAGAAAAAAAGGGCTCTCCGGCGATCAATCCGCGTATGCCACCAATTGGCCTTTCGAAAATAGGTTACGCTATCGGGCCTTTGTCGAGATACACTTTGGGAAAAACGACCTGACGTCCGGTGTATGCTCGTTGAACCTCAAAGATCATCTCTTTTCAGCGTTGACATCGTAGTGACCCACCTTCAGGTCCACCGGTCCGATTTCGTGAGCTTCAGCCCGCCAAAAGGCCAGCTAACAAAAGCGGAATTAACCCACATGCGATTCTAGTTCTTCCTTTTCTTATGCCTGATTTTCTTCGCGACTCTCGCGTCTTTGGGACTGAGGTCGAGATTCTTCCATTGTCTCGATCACTTCGATCGCGGAGCCTACTTCACCGCGGGACGTTAATTCTCGAACCATCTCCTGGGCAGCGTCGAGAGAGGCATCTTCGGCGTCATTTCGGGAAACGACGCCCACTTCGTTCTTGCGTGGCATATGCGCCGATTCTACGGGAATCGAGATGAGGAAAACAAATTGCCTCAACCCCGACCCGAAACCGTCGCCGTCGAACCGGTGTTTGATCGAACAAATGTTTGCGTCGCGAATGCGCGGCCGGCTTTTTATCGCGATCGGATTCAGCGTCGAATACAAACTCAATGACACCTTCATGCGAAGCCGAACGTAGTAAAAAAAGAGCTAACATTTTGGGCCTTTCGCATGTAGGCTGATCAGTTTCCGTCTTTGCCGGCTTCTTCAAATGCGAGGTAAATGCCTAACAGTAAGAAAAGAAGGCTAGTGACGATAGTCGCTCCGATAGTGTCATATCCGGGTCGACCCGGCACAGCGAGAAACTGGATCCCACACAACAGAAGCGTCGGTAGGATACCGAATGTAAAGAATACGATCACAAAAACTCGGGTCTTCGGACTCACAGCTACTTCCTAAAATTCATTGTGGAAGGGACGACTATAAATATCGGAACGCTTACATAGAAACCCACTCGATCGGATCATCCGAGATCTCTAAAACCGACGGATCCCTATCAATAACCATCTGGGAGTTTCGCTTTGAGATAGCGATTGCAACGCTGCCTCTGAGGTCTGATGGACGCCGAGGTTCTCATCCTCAAACTGGGTAACGAAATGCGATTGGTTCGCGGCGACGTAGAAATTACCGGATAGTGTCGAATAACGTAGCAATCTCATCGTGGCAAATCCCAATTGTCATATTTGGTTATTGAGTCTGGCGTTCATAAGTTAATTTTATGTGACGAGGTTCCACTTCGATCCTGCGCCGGTCACCTCGAGCTTAGTTTTCGTTTAGAATCAACCATCTATGGGTTGTAGCTTAAGTGAAAAGATTCGCACTTACATCGAATGCAACGAAGAGGAAGAGCGATTTATCGGGAGTATTTATAAGCGCAGATCGTTAGCAAAAGGCGAGCATTTTTTGTTGGCGGTGATATATGCCGCGAGGCAGCTTTTATCGAAAGGGGTGTTTTTCGCTTTTACATAAACACGGAGCGAAGGGATGCTACTTATTACTTTGCAGCAGAAAGCGAATTTATCTGCGACTATCCGAGTTTTCTCCCAAAACGCCCATCATTCATCAACATACAGGCACTCGAAGCGGCAGAAATTCGGACGATCAGTTATGAGGATTTGCAAGGATTTTATCGAAAGGTACAGTTCGGCGAGCGATTCGGCAGGCTGATCGCGGAGGAGATATTTGTCGATTCGATCCAGCAGCTTGCATCTTTCTATCAAGACAAGCCGGCTGTCCGGTATCAGAATTTCGTTCGACGGTTTCCCGATCTCGTCCAGCGTCTTCCGCAGTATTACATCGCCTCTTACGTCGGCATCGAACCCCAGTCCTTAAGCCGCATCCGGCGACGTTTTCTCGCCGACAAGTAGTCCGCAACAATACTTGATCTTTGTTAACCGAGGTGAATGACCGCTTCGGCAGTTCTCGTCACTATGGTGATGAGGAGAGATACAAAGACATGGAACTCAAAAAGAACTCGGCCCTGTTTTGGTTTACGCTGATTATCCCGATCGGAATAATCGGCATCGGCATCAATTTCATTTTCAATCCGATCGGAGCATCATCCGGCTACGGCATTCCTGTGCACGACCCCGCCGCCTTTCCTTTTATGTGGATCAAGGGCATTCGTGATATTTTCTCGGGCCTCGTCATACTGGCATTTTTATTAAGCGGGAATCGAAAGGTAACGGCGATCCTATTCGCTCTCGCCATTTTCGTTCCGTTTTGTGATGGCCTTGTGATCATCGGACACTCAGGCTTCGTGGCTCCCCTTTTGATTCATTGGGGCACGGCTATTTACATGATTGTCGTTTCTTATTTTCTTTCGCGAAAAACAAAAGATACGACCGCAAGGGAAAGACTGTGAGTCAGTCATCGGGTCCACACAAGGAGCTACTATGAGTGAACTATTGATTCTACTAGTTATGTTCTCTGCGTCACTGTTCGTCGGAAATGAATTCAGTGTCGGGGCGTTTATTAATCCGTCATTCAGTCGTCTGCCGGATGTTCCCCAAGCTTTTGCAGCAAGGGAAACGGCGCGACTCTACGGCAGAATCATGCCTTCTTGGATGGTCGGGAATGTTCTCTTGTCTTCCCTGGTAACATTTCTCGTTGCCGACAGTTACTCAAGGCAGTGGTGGTCTTACCTAGCGGCAACGCTCCTTTTTGTGTTCGTCTGTGCTTTCAGTGTTCTTTTCCCGGTTCCGATCAATAACAAGATCGCGGACTGGGATCCTGACGATCTGCCAAGTGATTGGCGCGAACTGCGAAGTCGTTTCGACAGATACCACTGGGTACGTATCGTTCTCTTACTGATCGCTTACCTATCCTTGGCTTTTGGAACCGTCTCACATTAATGATAACCCGGGCTCGCGACCGAGAGCTCGACCTCGCAAGCTATCCTTCTCACGATATTCGGCGTGCGATCGAGGTAGCAAAGCATCGTTCCCGTAAGGAGTGTCCTAGTCGACCGTGCCGCCCACCTTTTATGTCAACGGAGACAGTCGTCAGCACTCCCCGCCTTGACTGCCGGGCGACGCTCCTTTGCGCGTCTTGAACGGCCATATGCAAGGAGTTCCGTTCGAGCCTCCTGCCCGGCTATCCTTTGAACGGTTTTGCATATCTCGTCGCCCAGCCGATCGAGTCGAAATTTACCACGCGCGACGTTCCGGCTTTGGCATCGACATCGACGATCATGTATGCGTTCTCGTCATACCGGGTTGAAGCGATGGCATAATGCTGCGGCCCAAACGTCTTTGCGAAATCAAACCATCGGTGCCAATGTCCGCAGAAGAGCATCTGGATCGTGTCCTTATACTTCCTCAATAGCGGCACCATCCCAAGATCTTTAACTTCAATATCCCGGACAAGCGCGAACGGGTAATGCTGAAAAGCGATTGTCGGCTTGCCTTCTTTGAGTTGTGCCTCAAACCAATTCAATTGCTCTTCGCCGTATGAACCCGTTCCCTTGTTGTATTCCTTGCTGGTAGGATCCCAGGTCGCGCCCAAAAAGTTATTCAGTGAAACAAACTTGTATCCCTTGTGCTCAACAGCGTAGTAGGGCTCGACCTTCAGTTTTTCCTTGAACAGCCGGTGCGACATCTCTCGCGAAACCTTAGGCACGTCATAGTCGTGATTTCCGGGAGCTATGTGAACGGGCATTTTGAAACCGTCGATCAGTTCCTTTGCGAAATCGATACGCGTTTTGTTCTTGAAATAGAACTCGTAGTCGGCCGCCGGATAGTCGTGGAAGAAATCACCACATATTAATACAAGTTCCACCGCCGGGGTAAGATTTCCTAGAAACGTTCTCACCGCGGTCAATCGTTTTGTTGTTTCAAAAACGGTTTGCGAATCAAGCGGAGTGCTTTCCGGCCCTTTGTAGAACTCGTCGATGATGTGCGTATCCGAGATGACCGCAAAGCGGAAGTTTCCTTTGGCCGAGTTCTGTGCAAACGACTCAGCCGCATTCATCAGGCCGCCCGGGCCGAGTGCTATTGCACCCAGCCCAAGCCCGGTTTTGATCAGAAAATCGCGACGGGGAAGCTCAATATTATTCTTACTCATTTGTCGTCCCTCCCTGATCTAGAAATAGAGCTTCGCCGCAAGTTGGATCTCGCGAGCCGGCAGCGTACTGGTGAACGTACCGAAATTGGCGGTGTTTGCGATGCTTCCGTTCGGCGCGTTGAAGTTAGTACGGTTAAATAGGTTGAATGCCTCGGCACGCAGTTCCAGCTTCGTATTATCATTCCAGAGAACGAACTGCTTGTGCAGTCCAAGATCTGCTTGCCAGAAACGAGGACCCCGGAAACCATTGCGTGGAGCGTCCCCGAACGGCTGCGTTACATCGGTCGGAGCCGCGACAGCCGCGATGTTGAAATACCGTCCGGTCTCGCGCCAGTCTTCGTTATAGACGTTTCCGATGACGTTCGGGCGATAGGTGATATCACCGCTGACCGAGAATGCGGCCGATGGTGAGTAGGTAAGGTTCACCGGGCGTCCGCTGGTGATCCTGTTGATCAGTGTCATGCGAAATCCGCCGACGATCGCGTCGAGCCAACGCGGAATGCCGCTGCCCCAATGACGTCCGCGTCCGAAAGGCAGGTCGTAAACAACGCTCGTCGTGTTATTGAAAGGAACGTCATAGCTTGAACGTCCCCACTCTCCTGCGAGGTTGTTAAAGTTCGCTCTCGAGTTGTCTCCGTTGGACGATTCGAGGTGGCCGGCGGCGTTGTCATATGCCTGCGAAAGTGTCAGCGAGTTCAGCAGATACAGCCCGTCAGAGAAACGCCTCTCTACCTTCAACTGAAAGGAATCGTACTGAGCTTCGCCGATGCCGAGGGATCCTTGAATGAACGAGAAATTGGATCTCGGGCGTCGGGCTTGGATCGAAAGCGATTCACCCGCATTGTTGGGACGAGCCTGGTTAATGTCTCCCAGAATGATCAGGTCTTTTGTGCGATTCCCGACGTATCCCGCGTCGATAAGAAGATTCTTCATGATCTCCCACTGAACGCTAAGGTGAAAACTCTGAACGTTTGCGGTCTTATTGTCTCGCGGCGTGTAATTCACGCGCGATCGCAAGGCGTTGAACTGGCCGGGATCGAGCATTCCAGTCGGATACCCAATCATAGTCGGCCTAAAACATCCCGAAAAATTGTTTCCCGTACAAAGCGGATTCGTCGCAACCTGGTCGATAGTAACGTTGAATACCTGCGGAGGGTTGAGCGATAAGATGTTTTCGCCGCCGAGACGGTTGAAATGGACATAGCTCATTCCGTAGCCGCCGCGAAGAACGATGCGGTCCGCAGCCTTCCATGCAAAACCGAGTCGCGGTGCAAAGTTGTTATAATCCGGATCTACCGTCGCTCTGTCCGCGAGTGAACCGTCGCTAGCGAGAACGACCGTGTTGGTTGCCGGTTCAAAATTAGACAAACGATTGTCCCGCTCGTACTGCGGCGTCGCAAATTCGTAGCGAAGACCGAGATTAAGCGTCAGGTTCGGACTGACCTGGAAATCGTCCTGAAAATAGCCAAAAATGCATTCGCTGTCGGTAGAGAGCGACGAAGGTGTCCGTCAGCTGATAGGAATTGCGTGCACCGAAAAGAAAATCGGCGGTATTGAAAAGGTTGTTCGACGCCGCACCCTGCGGCCGGCTGAACTGTCCGCTGTAACTGTCCTGCCCGTACTTGGGGTGAGCATCTGAGATCGGTGTATTTACCCGCTGATACTCATAGCCGACCTTGAAGGCGTGTCGCCCCTGAACAAAGGTGTAATTCACGCGCGGATTGATCACGAACGGATTCTGAAACTGTGGGTTGCTTGATTGGCGGCCGAAAGCGGTGAGTCCTGAAACTGCCTGCGAGTTCAAACCTCCCGCGATCTCAGGATCGGTCGGCAAACCGGATATCCCATAAAGCGAAAGCATGTCGCCCGCACCGAGGTTGTAGGGACGCTTACCCGCCTTGGTGCGCGAGATGCCGAGGCGGAATTCCAGCACCGAGGTTGGCGTCATCGTGTAAGTAACTCCCCCGGCCAGCTGCTCGTTAATGACAAAAACGGTCGCGTTGCTATTGCCGCCGCTCGCACCAAGAATGGTCGGAGCCTCAAAATTATTCATTTTTCGCATACTTCCGCGTGCGAAGAATGTCAGCTTGTCGCTCGGATTGAAATCAAGCTTTACATCACCCTTGTCGTTAAAGAACTGACTTCGCGGAAGCACCGAATAGTTGTTTCCGGTCCCTGGAAGGTTCGGCAGTGGCAGGTCGGACAATACTTGCTGCGCAAATGCGGTGATCTCACTTTGTGGAACGATGCCGTCGGCATAGATCACACCGGTATATGGATTTCTGATCGCGATCGGAGCTCCGGCGGCATTGCGAAAGATTCCTTGGCGCTGCTCCAGTGTAGGTAATGAGGCAAAGGCGACCTGCTTTGCTATTCGTCGATAGCCTTCGTAGTCCATGAAGAAGAAGGCCTTGTTTTTCCAGATCGGGCCGCCATAAGTTCCGCCGAACTGATTCTGGATCAAAACCGGCTTCTGGTTGTTAACCGGCTTAAAGAACCCGGTCGCGTTAAGAGCTGTGTTTCGCGTGTAGTTCCAGGCTGAGCCGTGAAAGCTGTTCGTCCCGGAACGGATCGAAGCATTTATTACCGCACCGCCGGCCCGGCCGAACTCCGCGCTGTAGTTGTTGGTCTGAACCTTGAATTCCTCGATAGCGTCGGGCGATGCCTGTACGACCTGATTTGAGAAACCTTGATTGCTCGTACCGTATGAATTGTTGTCTACGCCGTCAATGATGAAGTTGTTCAACGAACTCCTAAGGCCGTTTACGTTGAACGATGCATCACGTGCTCCTGACTGGCCCTGAACGTTCAACTGCGATGCGTTCACGCCGGTGCTTAGCAGGGCGAGATCGGCATATGCTCGGCCATTGAGCGGCAGGTTCACGATCTGATCGCGAACGATGACTTGGCCGCGTTCGCTCGAACTAGTTTCGAGGATCTCAGGCGTATCCTGAACAGTCACCGTTTCCGCGATCTGGCCGGTCTGTAGTTTTACATCGACCCTCTGTCTTGCATTAACCGTAACGGAAATGTTTTCGGTCAATGAAGAAGAGAATCCGCTCGCCTCGACCTTGATCTGATACTGGCCGATCTTCACGTTGAGAAATTGATAATTCCCCTCGTCGTCCGACGTCGTGCTTGCCGTAACCCCGGTAGCGGGATGGACCAACTTGACGGATGCGTTAGGAACGCTGGCCCCGGTCGAATCGGTGACGGAACCCAAAACGACCGCAGTTTCGAACTGCCCGAACGCGGTGCTCTGCATGAATAGAAAAAATCCGAAAAGCGTAAGGATGTGTAAAAGGCTCTTTGGTGAACCTGAAGATCTGCGAAAACTCATTGTTCGAAATACTCCTCTTCGTTCTGTTCGATCGATACATCAAACGGGCAAGATCACCCGCCGTCTGTACTTGCTGAATGGGAAATAGAAAGAATAATCAGCGGGTATTACAGCTTTGCGAATTTCATCGAAACGAACTGTTAAGTATTTCGTGATGCTTCTTTTCGGCTCGGCAACAGAATAGTTACGCGGTTTGTTAAGTAAATCTTAAATCTGTCTTTCGAAGCGGTTTCGGTTTGTCGATTAACTTGGAGGGCGGTTATGTTCTACCTATATCGTGAACGTTCTAAAATACTTTTCCGTCCTGCTACTCCCCATGGCCTTTTCCGCCTCCCCGATCTCAGCATCGTGTCCAACGCCGGAAGGCCCGCAGCAGGTCGGCGAGGTTATCCGGTCATTCATTTTCAAAAGTGAAAAGGCGTCCGAGATGGAGTTGCTAGTCACCGCGACGGCCAACACCTCATGGCAGACCGCGGAGGCCGAAGCCGCCGTACTTTCGGTCTTTCTGGACGGAAGATACTCGCAGGACATCATCCTCTTCGCCGGAGATTCACGCTTTGATTACAAGGCATTGCTGGGCAGGGTCGAGGCCGGTGAACACAAGGTCGAGCTGGCGCTCAACCGCGAGCGGTCTGCAGCTAAGGCCGCGAATGTGTCCATTCGTTCGGCGAGAGTTCGAAGCCTTTCGACCGCTGATCCTATCGACCGTTTTGCGGTCGAGAATTCACCGGTCATCTTTGTGCGTCCTGATGCGGTCGATAAATTCTCCGATATTCCATTGCTCACGTACTACGAGGTTCTTCCGTTATCCCCAGATTCGGGAAAGATCCGATACACGACGATCTTTACCAACGAGGATGGCGGCACGCAGACCGCGGCATTGATGGCTCGCTGGGGAAGAGCGACGGACATCGAATGGGTGACGGAGATAACATACGAACATGGACGGATCACCGCTGAAACCTTTCAGGCGGCGAATCATGAGACGAAGATATTCGGCGGACAGCGCGTTATCGGTTCACATCCGCAGATCCTGACCGCAACAGTGAATAACAATTTCGCAGACCACGGTTGTTCTGCTCTAAAGATCGCGAACGTGCCTTTTCGTGCAGATCTTTCCCACAGGTCCCGCGAGAACGTAATGGACGAGTTTCCATGGGTCCATCGCATAATGGCTCAGGAAGCGATCAGAGAAGGGCGAGTGGATCCTGCGAATATGGGCCCTAACGTGATCGACGATCCCCGAAACTATTTGTATGTTGATGTATACGCTGAACTTTCGAACGCCTCGGTTTCCGTCCAATTGAAAGCTGACGGCGGGAAGATAAGCAGCTCCGATGCGAGCGATCCGCGGCTCCGTATTGGCCGCAGCGGATTTCAGCGGACGGCGGTTAGGCTTCCTTCAAGATCGTCTCAGCTCGCTTCGATCACGATCACCTGTAATCGAGACTCAGGCGATCAAACTAGCGTGTGCAGAAACCACAAGATCATCGGTGTACTTGGACTTAGTGGAAAATACGAGCCGGTACTGCTCAAGCCCGGTAAGGGACTGTCGAAGGCAATAATGATTGATTCGAAGTAATACCTCCTGCAAAGGCCGGCGACGCGAAGCCGGGCTACCTCTCAGATCTTAAGGGCGGTATT
>JBEBGW010000165.1:0-9134 GCA_040081025.1 Pyrinomonadaceae bacterium
CGAGTTGCCCGTCCAGGCATTTCGGAGCTCGATCGGGTTGTCGTTGTCGTTGAGGAAACCGTTGTAGCCGTTCTGCCTGAACGATCCTCCGGCGACGATGATGTCCTGATAGGAACCGCCATCAACGCTAACCTCGAGGACGCCGCCGTCCCACGAGGCTTCGGTGTTGTAGCGGTGCCTGAATGTGACCGTGGCCGATCCCGATTGGATCGGGTAGGAAGGCGACGTCAGGCTCGTAGCACCGTTCTGTCCAGAGGTCTGCCCCGCAGGATTCGGTGCGAAGGCGGCATTCGGTGCCGAGTCCGGCGTCGTGGTCGACGACCTGAACGGATTGGTACCGCCATTCACTTCATTTGTGACGTCCCATCCGGCAGGAAAAGCCGGAGCCGTGACCGCGTCAAAATTCTCAGTTGCCGTGACGACCGGAGTGCCGGTGAAGAGCCTCCGCGTGAACGTGATGGGCCCAAGACTGCTTGTGACGTTTATCGTAAGGTCAACGACGTTACCGCAGGGAAGTCCCGAAGGGATCGTATAGTTGAATATGTTGCTGGCAGTTCCATTATTGGCGATCGTGCCGTAGGACACGGTCTGGGCTCCGACGACCTGTACTAATACATTGTTTGCAGGATCGCCTGAATTATTCGTCAGCGGGATAGTGAGACGCACGGTCTCGCCAGGCTCCAATACGCCGTCACCATCACCGCCAGGTGTATCCGATGAGGTCATTTCCGGGAGGATCGCGAGATTCGGCATATCGAATGCCTCCGTCACGCGAATGGTCCCAAGACCTCCCGAACTGCTGCCGCCTAATGCTTGGATCGATGCCGAGAACCCAACCCCGCGGATAGCAAATCCACGCCAAACATCTTCAACGTCGGCGTTGCTTCCGCCTGCACGCGCAGCCGCGATGACTGCGTCACGGCCGGTGATGAAGTTCGGGCTTGCCGGGGAGAGTTTCATCGCATCCGTCACGATCTGAAGCGCACGACGATTGCCGTCTGACCAACCCAGCCGTTGAACCATTCGAGCGCGTACTTCCCACAGAGCACTGCTCCAAACCTCGCCGATGGCGTGAACCTGATCAGCAAGCGGATTAGTAGCCGAAGCAAATGCACCGTCGGAAAGATTGATCTTGGTCGAATCGATATCGGCGAACGTCAACGGATTGTGCGGACGGTTGTTCGGTCCGCCGGTGAAGGCCATCACGGCTTTCGGGAACCGGCGAATGCCATAGTAACTGTTGCCGAAAGAAGCGCTGCGGAGTTGATATGTGTCATAAGCTCCGGTGCTATAAATGCCGTTGATCGGGTCGGTGGGTTCGCTCAGCATTGCATGAGCATAGAAATCCGACCAGCCTTCGCCCATCCCTCGCGAGAAATCAAGACTTCCAAGGCCGCCAGCATTGGCGTGGAGGCGATTTGATAGGCCGTGGGTCAATTCGTGAATGATGACATCTGCGTCGAGCGACCCGTCAATGTCGATCGCGGGATTCGGCCATAGATACATCTGCATCGTCGGGCGGTTGCCATCCGACGGGGTCGTGAAGTTCGCGTTATTGGTACCGCTGCAGTCCTGTGCCTGGGCCGATACTCGGTCATTTCCCGTGCCTCCGCGGCCGAAATTGTTTGTTTGGAAATTCCGGTGCTGCTCGGTAAATCCTAGTCGGTACGTTTCATCGTGATAGACGTTCGAAATGTAGAAAAGCTGCGTAGTAACCGCTTTCTGAAAATCGGTCGGGACGTTCGTGTTCGCAGCAAGGCATCCGGTCGGCGTTTGACCCGCTGGCAGCGGACCGTCACCGGTCTGGACGCCGGTCGGGTCGGGCGTCGCCGGGTTTAACGGAAAGTCGAAAGCTCTGCCCGGACTCGCAGGAACACCCGTCGGATCGATTTCTGCAGGGTTTGCCGGACTGCCGCTATTCGGCAGTTCTCGGTCAAGTCCAGCCTGCACGTTGTTTCCATCCAAAGTTGTGGAGCCGTCGGTCAACCAACCTAGGTCGTTGAACTGGTACGGAGCTTCGTTACCAATGCGGCTAACCAGCGTACGGGAGATGCCTGTACCCTGACTTGCGAGGCTCGGAGCCGTCGGCCCGGGAGTGATCGGGAATGGACTATCTGCAATGTTCGCGAATGCGGTCGGATTGGTATAGACGCGGTAACTCGCGGGCTGTGTCTGATCTTCGGTTAGATTTTTTCTCCAAAGAAGGTCGCCCGAGCGAGAGTCGACGATGACGTAATACGATGCAACATCCTGTCGGATCAGCACGCGCCAAGCGGGCACCACGGTCCCCGGTTCGAGCGGGAAATACATCTTTTCGGCAGTAGTTCCGAAGTCGCCTTCGCCGAAAACAGCGTGATCGGCGTCCGAGGACTTTTCATTGAGTTCGGTCTCAAATGGGCGAAGTTGATGACCGAGATGGGCCGCCGCCGATGCGACTGCCGATCGCGGCTCGTTAAATTCGCGCGAGATGTTTGATGGATCAACCCCCGCCGCAAGGCCGTTAACTACGCGTGCGAGACTGCCGTCCTTGCCAAATCCGGCGACGACTTCGCCTCGAAATACCGGCAACCCGTCGATCTTCTGTTCAAGGATCACCCACGACATATTGCCCGCCGGATTCGTGTAATCCGCGACGGCAACGAGTTCGTCGACCTGACTCGCCGCGACACCAACCAGATCTTTGTTCGAGCGAAGAAATCCGCGAAGCGTCTGAACGCGATCGCTGCCTTTCGCCGACTCAAGAGATGTTTTGTCGGCCTTTGCGTCCGGCCCGATCACTTCAGGAACGCCGGTTTCCGGACTGTATTCGATCTTCAATTCCGGGAGTCTTGACTTGAGTTTCTGCTCCGCGGCAACGAATGAATCGCGCAGATCGGCGGCCGAATCGGCTCCGACGTTATCGCGCATCCGCAACTCGCCGCGTTTTACGATCGCGTTCTTATCTAGACGAATGTCGTAGTTTTGGATCCCGTCGGCGTGGCTTTCGGTTCGCTCGACCAGTCCTCTGCCGCCCTTCTTCTGAGCTTTAGAGGTGAAGAAAGCCGGGACGAGCGCCAGCGAAGTCAGCAACGCGAGAATTGCAAGGATTGGGAGGGCTCGAACTGATGAGCCGCTATGGTTGGGGTGATCCATTCTAAATGTTCTCCAGTTGGTTCTTTACGACACGTTCCTGAGGTGTCGGCGATCAAGGATATAAAAACGACTAATAGCTAAGTAATCCAGGCGTTATGGTGAGTGCAAAGACAATACTCACGAACGGATTCGGCCGTGAACCTGTCTGGGATGCGCTTGAATATCTTAATTACTTCGATGTGCCGGTTGATTCGGTTTTTGTAACGATTGCGAACTAAGAAATTTTCACAAATCGCGCCGTAAGGTGTCAATGTATAAATCACTTGCTAACATAGTCTTTTCGCTCGTGATGGAAGATGTGTTCGGCCCCGCCGGGGTAATAGCAAAATCGCATAAGAACTACGAATATCGCGAAGGCCAGGTAAAAATGGCCAACGCGATAGCGGATGCCTTTGCCCAAAAACGCCACCTGATCGTCGAGGCAGGAACGGGAACCGGCAAAACTCTCGCCTATCTTATCCCGGCCATCGCCACCGCATTGAACGAGAAAAAGCGGATCATCATCTCCACCGGCACCAAGAATCTGCAGGAACAGTTGATGGAAAAGGATATTCCGTTTCTGCAGAAGGTCTTGAAGAAGAAGTTCTCGGCTGCTTACATGAAGGGCCGGGGGAATTACGCTTGCTTGTATCGTGTCCATAAAGCCGAGCATCAACCGATACTCGACGGCCTCGATCAGATGGACCAGTTCGACAAGGTTCGCCGATGGACTTACGAGACGCAGACCGGTGATCGGCGGGAGCTTGTCGATCTCCCCGAAGATCTTTCATTTTGGAACCGGATCAACGCGCGAGGCGACGTCTGTATCGGCCAGAAATGTCCCGAATACGAACCATGTTTCATCACGCGGATGCGGGCCCGGGCTGACGCGGCGGACATCGTGATCGTCAACCATCATCTGTTCTTCGCGGATCTCAATGTTCGCGGGAACCAGTTCGGCAAGGTGCTGCCGGATTACGCAGCGGTCATCTTTGACGAGGCTCATCTGATCGAAGACATCGCGTCGGACTATTTCGGCTTTCAGGTATCAAGCTTCCAGCTCGACGAACTCGTCCGAGACACCGACACGCTTCCGATCACCGACGCCATCGTCACGCGGGACCTGACCAAAACCGCCGCAAAGATCATCGCACTCGCCGATCATTTCTGGATCAAGTTCGCGATGGCGCGGTATGACGGGCGCTATCCGCTCGCGCAGGATCTTTTCAGCTACCGCGATCGCGAAGGCTCCAACCAGCCGACCCCGCTTGGCGAAGCTTATCTCGCGCTCGACGGGGCGATCGGCAGCCTCGTCGCCACGCTCGACCCGCTCGCCGAGACAGCGCCTGAGATCGACAGCCTTGTTCGCCGGGCGCGTCAGGCGCGGTTCGATCTTGATTTCGTCACGTCGCAATCGGAACGCAACTACGTCTATTGGATCGAGAAACGCGGCAAGGGAATGTTCCTTCGTGCGTCGCCGGTCGACGTTTCCGAGCTTCTTCGCGAAAAGCTGTTCGACAAGGTCGACACCTGCATACTCACCTCCGCAACGCTTTCGAGCGCGGGATCGTTCAACTTCGTCCGCGAGCGGCTTGGCCTTGATACGGCAAAGACTTCCGGGTTCACGGCACCTTCGTCGTTCGATTTTGAGGAGCAATCGATCCTCTATCTCCCAAAGGCGATGCCCGATCCGCGTTCGCCGGAGTTTACGCAGCTTGCCGCCGGCGAGATCGTCAAGATCCTCGCTGTAACGCAGGGACACGCGTTCGTCCTGTGTACGAGCAACCAATCAATGAACGCTCTTTTTGAACTCGTCTCGTCACGCGTCAACTATCCGTGTCTTGTGCAGGGTTCGGCGTCTAAGGCGGGCTTGCTCGAACGTTTTCGCGAAACGCCGAACGCGGTATTATTCGCCACGTCGAGCTTCTGGCAGGGAGTCGATGTTCAGGGCGATCAGCTTTCGTGCGTGATCATCGACAAGCTTCCGTTCGCCGTCCCGACCGACCCGATCGTCGCGGCCCGCTCGCGGTTCATCGACGAGAACGGCGGCAAGTCGTTCTTCGAATACAGCATCCCTCAGGCCGTGATCACGCTCAAACAGGGCATCGGCCGCCTCATCCGCAGCCGCACCGACCGCGGCATCATCGCCATCCTCGACCCCCGAATAAAAACCAAAGGCTACGGCCGCGACTTCCTCCGATCTCTCCCCCGAATGCGAATCACCGACCGCATCGAAGACCTCGACGAGATCCTCGTGTCAACAGCCCCGCGTGTCAGTAGCCCGCACATAAGTAAGGGCGCCGCTAATGATCAGCCCGTTTAAGGACGCCCAAGCCCGTCAACCTCGATTCTTCTCTAACCACAAAAACCACAAAAAAAGAGAATAGGCCAGAGAGTTTCGAGTAGAATCGGCTGACAGCTCGCACGGGAGAAATTCAATGAAAACTATTGCGATCTTCTTGGCACTTTTCATTATTGCGGCATGCTCGCGCCCGCTCCTGATCGATCCACCTGGACCACCCGATCCCCCGGACCCGATCGTGAACGGCCGGATGTTGTCTGCCGAAATGTCCGACGCACAAATACTAGAGGTTTTCGGGATCGATATATCGAAGGCTGAAGCCAGGGAATTAAAAGGTAAAGATGGATATCAAACGCATTACACGCTCGGAGATCAACGAGTAAACATTGTCCGATCCGCCGTGTCGGGCGTCTTCATCTACGCCGATGGCCCGATCAAAGGGCACTGGGATCTCGAGACGAAAGACGTACCCAAATATTGATCGAGACGATCATAGAGATCAGCGAACCGGCCGACCTGCCTTATCCGAGATAGACGCCTGATTCATCATTCACAATTCACAATTCACCATTGTCCGTCGTCCGTTAATTACGTCGCCTTTAAAGTTGAAAGGATCTCGTCCTGTTTGCGCCCTCGATGCCGTTTCTAAGAAAAGAGAAATGGTGGCGGGCCCGGACGGACGGCTTCGCGCACCCGCAGGAGAATAACAATGCATACGCTTACATTCCTAAAACTCGAAGGCCTGCGCGGGCTTTCATTTGCTCCGAGGCATATCGGCGATTTCGAGGTCACGCCCTACTACACGTTCGGCGACCAAACCCTTATCGGGAAAAAACCAAATGGGCTTCATCGGGGAAGCTGGACCCATTTGAGGGTTTACAAAAGCAACGACACGGATAATATGCAGCTTAGATTGGCATGGACAAAAGAACAGATATTCCGCACCGGCGAGCTTGTGATCGAGGAAGTCTCCGACGCCGGTCATCTGATCAAAACGACCGCTTTCAAGATGCGTAAGATCGTTATCGAAAAGATATCGAGACACCCGCATGAAGACGAGATCGGACTGAAATTCGAGAGCATGGAGCTAACACGCTGACCCTAGCTATTGATGACTCGCGTCCCACGCAGCTCCCCTCGTTACGGAAACGAGACTAGCCTTGAAAGCCGCCTCTAACTCTTCCAGCAATATGGTTTGTTCGAGAAGTTTCGGCGGGAAACGAGATGAAAGAACGGTGAACATTCTTTCTAGTTCGATCATGACGGACGAAACAACGTCTTCTTTTTCGGCGGGTGACATGGCGGTCAGAGTATCGGAAATCTGACTGGCGGTATGTGCGTTTGCGCACCTAAGAAAACAAACATACGATAATTAGCGGTTTGACTGGGTTCCAAAAACGCGGTCATGTGGGCTTTGAAACGAAGTGGAAGTCGTTTCGAGGCCCTTTCCGCGTGTGGGAGTTCGCCATCGGTCAGTCAAGTATATTATTGCCCTTACGAGGGAGGGGTGGCCGGCTCGGCCGGGGTGGTTCTCTGGAATGCAGAAGCCTGCACGTCAGTAAGGGCGTAACGCGGCCGCTAAAGCCCTCAAAATCTCCTGATTCGTGAAATTCGTGTAATTCGTGGCTAATTTCCTTTGCCTTCGAACCCGACCAAGCCTTCGCCGCCACCCAAACTGACGACCACAAAACGAGAAAGCCGGCGTGTTGGACACCGGCTGTTCTCAATTTGCTTTAGGGCCTCACAACCCTCAGCGCTACTCGAAAGCAGCAAGCCGCCATTGCGGCGACTCGCGAAAAATATTAGCGCGCTTGTCTAGGACGAACAACCTGCCTGAACATAGTTGTCGTTATGTATAGCCGAAGGTGTCGATTCAGTAAGATTTTGCCGTTTGCCCGAAATTCCTGACCAATGCTACATTTGCCGTACTTTTCCCATGAACACCCTTTGCTACGGCGACAATTGAATATCCTGCGGGCTACATCGCGGAAAGTCGGATTCAAAAGCTACCCCGCTTACGAGTCAAAAGTTATGAACGAATTTCCTAAACCGCATTCAAAACTCGGTATTGCCGCGTGCGTGATCGCGCTGATTACATTCTTGATCTTTCTGCTCGCTATGGTCTTTTGGACGAACGTTATCTGGTGTCCCGGATGTTCCGGGGAACTCGCGAGTAACTTTGTGTTGGCGGGTCTCGCCACTTGGCTTCTATTGCCGATTCCGGCTCTCGTTGGCTTGATCTTGGGCGCAGTTTCGCTGTTTTTTCCGAATCGAAGGAAACACTTCCCGGTCATTGGAGTTGTGTTGAATCTGATCGTCACCGTGATCGGAACGTTCCCGATCTTACTAGGCGTGGCTCTTGCGGCTTAGGCCAAGCACTCAAGCAAATGTTTCAAGCGTTCCGCTCACCAAAAGCCCATCCTGCGGCTTGCCGCCAGACCCAACTGTCATTTCTGATTTATCATTTGCCTGGTGTAGTATCCCTGCAACGTAACGAGTTCTCATGAACACCCTTTACTACGGCGACAATTTGAATATCCTGCGGGACTACATAAAGGACGAGTCCGTCGACCTCATCTACCTCGCCCCGCCCTTCTACTAGCTTTTTAGCGATTTTACGAAAAAGTAACTTCTATACTATTGTTCGTTGCGCGGTTGTACTGATTGATGAGCTTAAAAGATACAGGACAAATAATCGAAGGGAAACAATTCAGTGAACCTTACGTTCAGAGTGAGGAGCTAATTGGCAATTTCGAAATCCTGATGGCGCAGCATCCTTTCCTAATTGATCGAGCAGACTGCCAAACTCTCACGCGAAGCGGGCATTCGTCAGTTTTCCTGGATTTGGGAATTAACGTTGCTGCTGGCGCCTTAACAGTAGTATTTACAATTTTTGTCCGCTATTTGTTTTATCTTCATCATAAATTGGAAATCCAAATCTACTCCTGGGAATTAGTGGTATGTGCGGCCCTTTTTATCTTGAGTCTTATTCTTTTTGCGATCGACTATTGTTTTACGTCACCTAAGAGAGAGCTTGTTAGGAAAATGAATTCTCATTTTGAAGCAAGCCCACGCAGTGTCGCTTCCAAGAAAAGAAAAACATGAGTCTAAACGAGAAGTATCCGCAAGCGTTTCAACCTTTTGAACGGCTAATTGTTTGTAGCAACGAACTGCTCAACGGTCGAGCAATTGTTGAAATAAAAGGTAATCCCTTCCTCTTACTCGGAAAGGGTGTTAGTCCGAAGGTTTGGCTTGCGATGCCAGAGTACATCGAAGGGTCTATCGATCTGATTTGGGTCTTTGCGATAAACGCGAATCAGACTTCCCAAAAACAGTTCAATGTTGTTGAAAACGACAATCAAACTTCGATTGCATTCGAGGGGGTGCCGATACTTGAAGCGGTGAAGATTACTGAAAATGAGTGTGTTGTCAACTATCTGGACTTGAGGCCGGTTGGATTGCTGATTTATGGAAACGCAGACGGTCTGCATGCTGGAAACGATCTATTGAAGAAAAATATTTTTTCAGGCCAAAACTCAATGGTTGCTATCAATGGCCGAGCCGTTATTGGTTACAACGTATACGTGTCAAAAGATCCAAGTATCCCCTTGAAACATTGGACGAGGGTGAATGATAAGCCAGTTCCGACTACAAGTTTTACCATGAGGGAACTTTCTCCAGATACGCAGTATTTTGCTTATGTGACGGCAATAAGTGCAGC
>JBEBGW010000166.1:0-9124 GCA_040081025.1 Pyrinomonadaceae bacterium
ATATTACTCCGGCGATGCTGCATCAGATCCAGAGCCGTCCGTCGACCGCGACGGGTTTTGTCTCCGCTCATCAATCCCAACCGCCGCAGCAGGCCGAACGCGTGTGCAGCCGCTGCGGGGGCGTGTTTCCGGCAAGCATCAAGTTCTGCGGACGCTGCGGAAACGGGCTTTCCTGAACTTTTCAAATCCTCTCCTCGTTAATACCAATTGAGCATCGAAATGCGTATAATGCTCTGAATTAGCGTTGAATTGTGTCGCATCCGCAAGGGGAAACTGAATGAAGATCTGCCCGACGTGTCGAAAGACTTACGCCGACGACAACTTGAATTTTTGCCTCGAAGACGGCTCCGTTCTTACCTTTGCGTCGAACGAACCGCCCGCGACCGTGATGATGAGTCAGCCGCGGCCAACTGATCCGACAACGGCTTTCCAATCGACTCCGAATCAGGGAATTCAATCGACCTTCGGCCAGCAACTGCCGCAATCGTACTCGATGCAGCAGCCGCAGAAATCGTCGAAGGCGTGGCTGTGGATAGTAGGGATCCTGGGGATCATTTTGCTCCTATGCGGCGGCGGTTTCGCGGGGCTTGTATTTATCGGAATGCAGGCAGACCGGAATCAAGGCAATAACTCTACGTATCCGCCGGCGAACAATGGCCGAGTCAATTCGAGTGCGTCGCCCGCTCCTTCCCCTTTTTCCTCGACGACGACTTCCGCGGATGTTGAAACGGTCGATCTATCATTCTGGGTGAAGGATTCTTCGGTTTGGGGGACGACGGAAATGTCGGGTGACGAGTTTCTGATGGCGGCGAAGCAGAAGGGTTACTATTACGTCCTTGTCGCTCCGGATGAGTACACGACTGACGGCAAGAACGTCCGAGTTACGGTTCGAAACGTCGACAGTGCCGCTTCCAGTTTAGGTTACGGATTGATCTTCCACAGTGCTCCGACCCCTCTGACCAAAGACTACGCATTTCTGATCGACACTAAGCGAAAAAAATATCGCGTCGTTCGTCACGAACCGTCTAAGGAAACCTCGATGGTCTCGTGGAAGGATTCGAGCGCGATCAAAGATGGAACCCAGGAGAATATCCTTGAGGCCCGCGATAAGGGCGATACGATCGAACTTTACATCAATAACGAAATGGTGACTTCGATCAAGGACCAATACGGGCATCCCAACGGTGTCCCGGGGCTTTACTCGGGCGATGGTGCGAAGATCGGCTTCAAAAAACTGGAGATCTGGAAATAGGCCGCTCGACGCCGATGATGAAGCGATGTCCAAAATGCGGCCAGACGTTCGCCGATCAGAATCTCAATTTCTGTCTTAACGACGGCGAACTGCTGATGTACCAGCAGGAGGTTTCGCGTCCGGTCGATGACGAGCCGCCTCCTACACAGTTCGCAGGTGACGATTCGCCTCCGACGCTTATAATGAACAGCCCACGTCAAACGAATCCCGTAGGCTGGGCTGATTCGTCGCCGCCAGCGGTTTGGCAGGGACAGCAGCAGATCGTCACACCGCCTGGGCACATGCCTGTTCAGTACGCTTCCTATTCCTCCCCAAATCAGGTTCTCGGTATTCTCTCATTGATCCTCGGGGCGTGTAGTGTGACCATCGGATGGTGTTGTTACACAGGATTGCTACTCGGTCCTGCTGCAATGATCCTAGGAGCGGTGGCATTGTTTCAAAACAAGAATGATCCGATGAGATACGGCGGCAAGGGATTGGCGATCGGAGGCATCGTCCTCGGCGGCCTTTACCTAGTCGGCATGGTATTGTTTATACTGTTGTACGGAGCAGCTTTGGTGATCGGCCAGTGACCTTGGTCGCTTTCTTTACGGCTAGCTCTGAGCGGAATCCAAGTTTCTCATGCGTGTAACCTTAAATGTCGTGGCGGGTCCGCAAACTGGGCGAACCTTCACCTTCGACCAACACGACACATTTATGATCGGCCGTAGCGAGGACTCGCATTTTTGTCTTCCGCACGACCGTTTTTTTTCACGCCATCACTGCATTGTCGAAATAGCCCCGCCGCAAGCGTTTCTCCGAGACCTAGGTTCTACTAACGGAACCTTTGTAAATGGCCTTCGCGTCGAATCGATATACTTAAAGCACGGCGATAGGATCCAGGGCGGCGAGACGGTTCTCGAGGTTCAAGTCATCGGAGATCTGAACAGCCAGGCCCCTGACCATCACCGACTCTCCGAGAAAACCGAGCCTTCGCTGATCACGATCGCGTGCATCAATTGCGGGTTGCCCGCTCAGGCTGAGGCATCGCGTCCGGACGCCAAGCTATCGTTCCTCTGCGAAGATTGCCGCGAACAGCTCAAAAAGAATCCGCAGCCGATACCGAACTATCAGATGATCAAGGTGCTCGGCCAAGGCGGTATGGGCAGCGTTATGCTGGCGCGTTCGGTTGCCGACGGTGGTTTGGTCGCGATCAAGACACTTCTTCCAGAGGTCGCGGTCAGCGAGCAGTCGCTCAAGCGATTTCTACGAGAGATCGAGGTGTCGTCGTCGCTGCAGCATCCCAATATCGTCAGCTATATCGAACACGGAACCCATAATGGCATCGTCTATCTGGTTACGGAATATGTTGCGGGGATGGACGCCGCTCGCTTGGCGAAGCAGCGGGGCGGTAAGCTGCCGTATCAGCAAGTGGTTAAGGTCATTGAGCAAACGCTGGCCGCTCTCGACTTCGCTCACAGCCTCGGATTCGTCCATAGAGATATCAAGGAACAGAACATCCTAGTCGATGGCAATTTCCCGAATTTCATCTCGAAGCTGACCGACTTCGGCCTCTCCAAGAGTTACAAGCAAACCGGTATGAGCGGTGTGACCATGGTTGGCGATGTCGCCGGAACTATCGCGTATATGCCGCCCGAGCAGGTCCGCGACTTCAAGGAAGTCCGTCCGCCTGCGGATATTTACGGCATCGGAATGACTGCCTACAGTTTGCTGACCGGTGCTCACGCTCTCGACATTTCTCCGAACGCCGGCATCTCCGAGACGGTCAAGGCGATCTTCGAAAAGCCGATCATCCCGATCGCGAAACGAATGCCTGATGTGCCTTTGAAAGTGTCTGCCGTGATCGAGACCGCGCTAGCGAAGCAAACTGAACTTCGGTGGCGAACGGCGGGCGAAATGCGTGAGGCCTTATTGCGGGCCGCATCAGAATTCTAAGATTCGACACCTGACGACGTCCCCGCCAGTCCGACTAACATTCCGATCAGGACCCACAACTGACGCGCGTCTTCAAACGATCCGAATAGATTCTGGAACAAGAACGCCCCGACAAACGCGCAGGAGCATGCCGCAAGCAGCGTAGATCTTTCAGTGGCCCCATCTGTCCTAAATCTGCAGATCGATAATAGGTTAATGCAAAGGGCGATGAATGCTATAAGCCCGACCACGCCCGCCTGTCCGAAAATATTAAGCCAGGCTTGATGGGCGTCGAGAAGCATTTGGTTTTGTCCCGACACGACTTGGTATCGAAGCTTCGCCGCATCAGTGCCTGTCCCGCGGCCGAGTATCGGATATTCCAGAGCTCGATCGATCGAGTTCTTCCACACGAGAACACGGACAGACGGTTCGATCCGCTTTTCAATTATAGAGACGGTGAAGGTGTTCTCGTTTTCTCGAGTTATCGGAGAGATGGTAGTCGAGATCAGGGCGATAAGGGCGACCGCGACACAGCCTCCGAAGACGAGCCATTTCTTGCGTTTGTCATTTGCGAAAACGACAAGCGAAACCCATAGCCCAACACTCAACACCATCCCGCCGATACCCGGCGAAATCGTAAACATTGCTGAGCCGAACAGAAGAGCCGCGAGAATTGCTGAGATTCTTTTCGATAGCCATCCTACCCTTCCGCCGCCGAGTACTAACATGACGGCAACGTTTAGATAGTTCGCCGTCATGTTCGGGTTCTCAAAGAACGCCATCACACGCGGATAGTGGCCGACCGGGAGGCTTCCTGCGTGGAACAGGAAGAAGTTAGTGGCCATCGAATCATAGCCCAAGTAGAACCCAACGGCCCCGGCGGCCGTGCCGAGTATCGTGATCACCGCTCCGACCGCCCATGCGTATGTGAGCCGCTTCAGGAATCCAACATCTTGAACCAAGTCCGCAATTACGACTGATACAGCGATCAAATAGAAAACGCCCACGAGTTTAACGACGCTTTTCTGAGGTTCGGTCGAGAAGGCGGCGGAAACTGTCAAAGCGAGAAGAAAGGCGAGTGCGGAACCGAGAAAGCGAAGGTTCATCATCGGCCTTCGCTTTACTAGAGATAGCATCCAAAACAGAAACGCTGCGGCGAATATAAGATCCGTCGTGAACACATGGATGCCCAAGAGCCGGGTGTCCAGTGGTCGGACGATCGGCAGCACCATGACATATAAGAGCATCAGCCAGCGGGCTGCGGTCAGTGTCGGTGCGGGGTGCTGTGTTGCCGTCACAAGGTCTTGGTCACTTTTGCAAGCGATCGCGGAGCGTCAGGATCCAATCCCTTAGCTTCCGCTAGATATGCCGCGAACAATTGAGCTGGAACAATGAACGGGATCGGTGATAGAAACTCGTCGAGCTCGGCCGGCATTCGAATGCTCTGTGACGAAAGGTTGGCGATCTCGTCGTCGTTAGTTATCGAAAGGGAATCGGCGTTTAGTTCCTTTAACCGCTGAAGAAGTTCGACGTTGCTCTTCTTGGTGACACCGGTTGGAGCGAATAACACGACCGGGAACCGACGCTCGACGATCGCAAGTGGGCCGTGAAAGAAATCGGCAGATGAAAATCGTTCGGCAACCACGTAGCAGGTCTCCATCAGTTTCAAAGCAAGCTCGTAGGAGTTGCCGTAGTTCATACCGCGCCCGACTACCACGCAATTCTCCATGAAAGCGTACCTCTGAGCGATCTCCTCAACTGTCGCTTTAAGTTCAAGTGATTTCGAGGTAAGATCAGGTATCTTGTGGTAATCAATTCGCTTATCGCCTACTACAGATGATAGCAGGTAGAAGTGGAGCATTTGTCCTGTGTAAGTCTTTGTCGCCGCTACAGACTTCTCGCGGCCAGCGTGGATCAGCAGCGTTTCGTCGGCGATCTTAGCCATCGTCGACTCTGCTTCGTTAGTGATACCGAGCGTGAACGCTCCACTATCCTTTGCACTTTCAAGTACGTGATTGATATCGTCACCCTCGCCCGACTGCGAAACGCCGATGACGACAGCTCGTTTCAGCCGCATTTTTGCGTTGTAAAGCGTATAGACGGATGGAGCCGCAAGCGAGACCGGGATTCCAGTCGTTACTTCAAGCAGATATCGTCCAAAAAGCGAGGCATTATCCGAACTGCCTCGGGCTACCAACACGATCAGGTCGATATCTTTCTGTCGGAGATAGTCGCCGATCTTGACCAGCTTTTCGCGCTCGGCTGCAATTGTCCGTTCCAGCACCTCGGGCTGTTCGGAGATTTCCTGAAGCATCAAAGACATAGATTAAGGATGGGGCTCCAAGAACAAGTATCGCCGATGGGTTCGACGGAGCAAAACGGAGGCGATCAGGGAATTGTTTCTTCGGGTTCATCAACGATAGCCTCGATCGTCAACTCGTCTATCGCAGCCTCGTGTTCATCTCGCATTTCCCGCAGAACGGCATTGATCACACCGCCTATCATAACGACGATAGCGGTCAGATAGAGCCACAGCATCAGGATTATCACTGCACCGAGCGAGCCGTAAGCCTTGTTGTAGCTGTTGAAGTATTCGAGATAGAGACGAAATCCGCTAGTAAGGAGCAGCCAAAGGATGATCGCGACAATAGATCCGGGCGTCACCCAATCCCATCGATACCTCTTGAAGTTCGGCAGCAGATTGTAGATCACCTCGCATGCGAACAACATCACGAGCAGCGTCGATATCCATTGAATGGAAACCAGAACCAGCGGAGAAGTTACCTGAAAGCCAACGTAACCAAGCGCGACCTTAGCTGCCTGCCATCCGTAAAAAACGATTCCCAGGACAACAGCAACCAGCAGAATCAGCAACAAAGTTATAGCCAACGATTGGGCTTTTGTCTTCCACCACCAACGTGTTTCACGAAGTTCGTACACTGCATTCAATGCGCTGCGGACGCTGTCGATACCCGCAGATGCCGACCACAACGTGATCGCCAGACCGAGCGTGAGCTTTCCGCTCGAACTCGAATCGATGATCTCTTCGACAGTCTTGCGAACAAGTTCGAAGGCGCTCAACGGCATGATCTGCCGGACGTAGGTGAAAAGTTCCGCTTTCAGCCCGTCGGTCGTTTCCAGAACGATGCCGAAAACGCTGACGAGGAAAAACAAAAGAGGGAAAAGGGAAAAGGAAAAATAGAACGCGACCTGGGCGGCTCGGCTGAAGATATCCGTATCCATCGTTTTCTTATACAGCCCCCAAAAGAACCGTTTCCAATCGAAACCGATGATGTGAGACACCGCCACCCTGGTAATTCTAGACTAGCCTCTTGCCCGCTCGAGCAGCGTCATTGTGAGAAAACTCAACAGTACGAGAGTCTCGTCGTCCTCGGACAACTCCGCGAGTTTCTCGATCTGGAAGATGCCTTCGAAAAATGCCGGCTGCTTCTGCAACCTGGCGATCTGGGAACCACCGTTCGCACGGCTGACTATGTATGCAGGATTGAAAAAATATCCTGTGAACATTCCGATCACCGGCAGTTCGCCGACGAGTGAATCGACCACCTTGATCCAGGCGTTCTCCTCGTGGATCTCCATCGCGAGCGACCCACTCGTGTCATAGATCTCGTAATGGGCCTTAAAGATCGACCGCATCCCTTTGCGTTTGATCGCCCCAACCGAGCCACCGCGGTTGTCGGTGAAGTTGTACTTCGCGGAGAAATCCAGCACCCGATCGGCCTTGATGTTATATAGCTGCTGCGTTTGCTGTTCGTCCGCAAACACGTTGATATCTTCTTTCAACTTCAGCAGCTTCTGCTTCACATAACCGATCAATTGTCCGTTCGCATCGCGAATATAGATCTGGCTAGCCAGTGCGAGAAGCTTGAATGACAGTTTTAGTGGATAGTTCATATGGCTGTTAGTAATCGACGTGGAATTCGTTGGCTGATGCCGCATGTGATCTCGTAGGAAATCGTTCCGGCGATTGCGGCAATGTCCTCGGCTCGGATCAACTCGTCGGCCGACGCTCCGATTATCGTAACATCATCGCCAACCGCCACATCAGCAATATCGGTCACATCGATCGTCGTCCAATCCATCGAAACACGTCCGATAATGTGTGCACGCGTTCCTTTAACCAGGAAATATCCCTTGTTCGAAAGTGACCTGGGAAGTCCATCGTGGTAGCCGATCGGGATGGTCGCGACCACGGTGTCGCGGTTTGCGATGAACGTTCTTCCATATCCGACCGATTCTCCGGCTGCGATTGTTTTCACCTGAGCGATCTTAGACGTGATTGACATTACTGGCCTCAGTTCCGGGTGTGGAACGCCGGACGGAAGCACGTCGCTGCCGAGACCATATAGAAGCCCGCCGATCCGAACCATCTTCGACCGCGAGAGGGGATGCACGACCGCACCAGGCGAATTGGCCATGTCGATATATTTCGGTCGATGCCCATGAGCCAGAAAGATCTCAACCGCTTCCTCGAAAGACTTGATCTGCTGGTTGGTGAAATCCGTTGCATTGAGATCGTCGGCGACGGCAAAGTGCGTCATCAGACCTTCGATCTCGAGATTCTCGATGGTTGAAAGTTCTTGGGCGATTGCTTCTACCTCGTCGACGCGGACTCCGATGCGTCCCATTCCTGTGTCGATCTTTACGTGAACCTTCGCCGCTGAGCGTTGTCGCATTGCTGCTTTGGCGATCGAGCGAGCCTGATCGATTCTGAAGACAGCCGGCGTGAGGTTGAAGTTTAGGAGCGTTGTTTCTTGCCCCGGCCAGAATCCACCGAGAACGAGGATCGGTTTAGAGATGCGAGCTTCCCGGAGTTCGACGCCTTCCTCGACCGTAGCAACCGCGAACCAGTCGACGCCTTCCGCCTCAAGCCTGGCCGCACAGGGAACCGCACCGTGTCCGTACGCATCCGCCTTGACCACCGCCATGAAGGCCACACCTTCGCCTACAAATTCCTTGACCGAGTGGAAATTGAACGCAAGGTTGTCGAGGTTGATCTCAGCAACGGTTGGTCGGATGGCGGAAACGGAACTCATCGGTGCTTGAAGTGATCTCTGAAGAAATCGTTGAAGTGAACAAAAACTTTAAGGGTCAGGTTGCGACCCTTAATGTGAAATCTAGAGCGGAATATTGCCGTGCTTCTTGGGCGGATTTGAGTCGCGCTTGTTCCGAAGCAGCGACAGCGCACGGATCAGCTTCGGTCGCGTCTGCGAAGGCTCGATAACCTCGTCGATAAAACCCCGCTCGGCCGCAATATACGGGTTTGCGAATTTCTCGTTGAACTCGTCGACGATCCGTTTCCGCGTATCCTCCGGATTCGTAGTATCGAGCAATTCTTTTTTATATAGAACGCCGACCGCACCTTCGGCTCCCATCACGGCGATCTCCGCCGTCGGATATGCGAAGTTAATGTCTGTGCGAATATGCTTGGACGCCATCACGCAGTAGGCTCCGCCATATGCCTTCCGCGTGATGACTGTGATCTTCGGTACGGTCGCTTCTGCGAATGCGTAAAGAAGTTTCGCTCCGTGGCGGATGATGCCGAAGTGTTCCTGATTTACTCCAGGAAGAAATCCGGGAACATCTTCAAATGTGATCAGCGGGATGTTGAAGCAATCGCAAAATCGAACAAATCTCGCAGCTTTGACCGATGCATCGATGTCCAGAACTCCGGCCAAAAATGCGGGCTGATTCGCTACGATCCCGACAGACTGGCCGCCAAGCCGCGCGAAACCTATGACGATATTGGGAGCAAAATGCTCCTGAACCTCAAAGAAATAGCCTTCGTCGACGACCGGATGAATGATGTCGCGGATGTCGTACGGTTGGTTCGACGACTCGGGAACTGCCGAATTCAGTTTCTCGTCCGCGCGGTCTGACGGATCTCTTGTCGCAACGAACGGCGGGTTGTCCATGTTGTTCGACGGCATGAACGAG
>JBEBGW010000167.1:0-9094 GCA_040081025.1 Pyrinomonadaceae bacterium
GTGCTCGAGGCAAGGGTTCGCGATGCCAGGCTAATGGCAAAGGCCGCGAAAATTCCCGAGGGAACGTACACGCAGATGGGTATTCCATCGGGCGGAGGCAAGGCTCCGACCACGGCGACGATCCCCGCGGCTTCGGTGGACACTTCGGAGAGATTGCGGCATACGATCTCGTGGACGGACGCGGATACACCCGACAACAGGAAGAAGCCGCGTGGAGCGATGGGCGCCGAGATCTGGGTGAAGATCGACGGGCCTCCTCCGGGAAATGAAGCCGATTGCACGTTCCTGACGCTCGATGCATTCACGCCGTATGTTGCGGAATATGCTCCGGCAAACGTAGGGAAAATGGCTCACTATATGCTCCGTTGGAGAATGCGTGACGGTTCGGTTTCCGCTTGGGGCGAGACGGTTTCGGCGACTATAACGGGCTAGGGATAACCCTTGTTACGGTCGCTGTTGAGGCAGGGCTTCGGTCCTGCCTTTTTACGTTTTTTCGAATCGTTCTAGCAGTGCGTGCTGCATTTTGAGCACTTCATGTAAGTGGGTAAGTATTTTCTGGTCAGATGTGCGGGTTTCATGGAAGCTGATCCGCTCCATCGTCGCGGCAACAAGCTGTCGAATCTCTTCAATTAGCCTCGGTCCATGCTCTTCGGGTTGTACCATTATATATGGCAATTCTGCACGGGAATCTAACCCATGTCTGTGCGTCGGCACACGTAAGGCAATTGGCTCTCGCGCCGGGATCGCCACGCCGCTCTGGCTATTCAGACCGCTCGCACATTCGGGATTTTCCAGGCAATGTGTGATAGCACACTGAGAGTGCGAAGCAGATCGGATATCCTCCACTTACTAATAATGAGCTGAGGAGTGATCTCGCTAGAGGATTCAGTCGCGGACACGAACTTTACTGCGAATCAATTTTGCATAGCCGTGAGCCCCGATGGACCGGTCCAAACAAGGGGAACGTTTCAACCCCGGCCCATCAATGATCGGCGAATCGGCGAAAGTCGGTCGCCGATTCCTTTTAGTTCTGCCATGTGTGTTGGCGCACAGACGAGGGAAGCTTAGGCCGTTAGAATTGGATTCGTAAACGTGGTTCCACACCAACCGGACGGTGGTCTGTTGGCTCGGAGCGTTATAGGAACTGGCGGTGCCACGCATATCGAACAAGGGGTTAAGTTCCGATTCACGACAGCGCTTCTCCAGTTAGCTGCATTCGGCTTGAGATTAATCATTTCAGGCCTTTTTTTCGCGCGCGTAGGGCTCGCTTTTCCATGAAACGGCTGTTCCGAGCGCTGTCTGTACGAAGCGTCCGCGTTCCTTTCAAAATGAACGTGATGAGCCGACGCAAAGCTGCTCCGGCTCATCACGTAGACCGGCGAGGGACCTTGGGAGCCGCTCGCCGGTCTAATCTATTGGGGTTTCGGGATCGGCGGTGGATCGGAAGGTTCCGGATGGTCGTAACTAGCTGATCGTGACGGTATCGGTATCGCCGGTGAACGATGTAGATGGGGAATGAAAAGAGGTTCCGAAGAAGCTTCCTCCTTCACCAAGCGGCGAAACAATTCTTCTTCTACCTCCGAAAGTGGAACGTCTCGGCTCGCACTCGCCCAGGCATCACGGTGCTTAGATTCAGCGTCGCCAACGGCGTCAGCGAGCCACACCAATGCCCATTCATATGAGTCGCGAAACTTCGCGAGCTTCGCCTGTAGTTCTGGAGTTAATTCAAGCATGCCGGTTACTGCGAACCTCTCCATTAACCTAGGTCTAAATTATTTCCCATTATGTACGATACCGCACATCCCTCAAAGGAAGTTCCAGCTACCATCCGACTAATACTAAAGAATTACCTGATCGACACGGGGTCCTTGTACCAGTTTCAAAGGAACCCGCACTTTATGGGAATAGACTCGCAAATACCTCTTGTTGGAGGCAGCGGTCACGGTCAAAGCATTCAGGTTGATTCGAAGACCGATGAGATCGAACTCGACGTGCATACGTCCGAGAAGCCGGGCAGCGAATCGACCTTTACCGAGACCTACGAAAGACGCCATTTCGATGGTGATGGGTTTGGAGATGGGCTCGATTGTCTTTCACTTAAATCCGACGATTCAACCGAGCAAATGGAACTCGCTCGGTGGTCAGTTTCGCAGGCGCCGAACGTGGCGAAATAAAGGCCGGTTCAGCCGCTCGCTTTGGCTCGGCGCTTGCGATGGAATAAAGAGTCAGTCACCGGTGGGGTGATTGACGTATGTTTGCGAAACATAACGAAGAACATCGTGTATGCGAATATTTCAGCCGGTAACATTTGGTATTTACTACATACGCTTTCGGCTGTCACTGGCTCTAGGCCAACACTCTACCTTTAATCCAGTTTCTCTCGGTTGGAGATGGCGGCACTGGGACAATATTCGGAGACAGAAGCGACTTCGTTGATCATGGCGATGACTTGAGGAGCCGCCGCCTCGTCGTTATCCGACGGCCTCGTAATTAGCCCGCTCTGGAATGTGAGAATTCCGAGCGGGCATTTTCTTTCCAAAAGCTTTTCTTGGTTCCGTGTGCTGCCGCACAGACGAGAGGAACCTATGACGTTAGAATTGAATTCTTAAACGTGGTCTTCCACACCAACCAAACGGCCCCGGCTGTTTGAGAGGAACGTTATAGGAACTGACGTTGCCATGTAGATCGAACAAGGGGGAAGGTTCCGATTCAATACAGCAAGCCCGCCAGGCGGCCGTATTCTTCTTAGGCTTGGGATCTAATCGTCCCAAGTCTTTTTTTGTTTGGTCCGACATTGAGTATAGGAATAGACCCCGACAGATCAGCTAATACGAGTAACATTTCATATGCCGGTCGACTAAATAGAAAGCGGTCTCGCAAGGAAACCGCTTTCGTCGAACAATGTGGAAGCCGGGCTTTCACCCTAATTGTTGGTTGAAGTTTAACGGAAAAAAAGTAAAGCGTTCTGTGCGTCGCCGCACATACTGTCCAGATCCTTTCGGATAACCTGATCGCATGCCGATCTCACCCGCCGAAAAAGAAGATGTTATTTCTACCGTCTTGATCGAATTGGAAAGAATGTTTACTGTACTTTCCACACGTGTCCCGCCAGGGCTTCCCGAACAAACCTTATTGCTTGAAAAGATCGAAGCCGCATTCAAAGCTGATCTCTTGTCGATCGATCAAACTTAAAAGACCGGCAAGCGAAAAGGAACGCGCGCCGGTCTTATTGTCTTAATAAAGAAGAATCGGCGAGAGCCCCATCGCTACTCGCCGATTTCTTGCAGACGGCCCGCAACGCACTCCAGCGCCGCACACCGAATCCTGTTGAAAGAAAATGAAATCGCCTATCGCGCAGAGGCGGCGAGCAAAATCATCTTACTCGCCGAACGCTGTAGCTCGGATCTAGTGGAAGGGAGTTCCGGCTATAGACGGCTTGCGACTTGAGAGGGAGCATCGCATGCCGAATCCTGTTTGGACTGATTTTCTCTTCTTCTTATATATAACTAGAAGTCGAATCGCGGTGGTGTTCCAAAATATCTGGTTACTGACGAAGACCACCCGTGTCAGGTCTGCAGCTTCCGCCGAACATCGGAACATATAAGCAAGCCGGAAAAGTCTCAGCGGAAACGTCCGACCAGGCCTCTCTGAGTTTCGAGTGAGTTTTTTGGCAGTAGACGTATCCACCGCGGGGGCTTCTTGTGCCTCAGTAGCTTCCAGCTCATAAAGAAGCCGCTGATATCAGCGGCTTTTTTGTTGCCTCGCACCTGGTCATATCAAGTAGAAAGTTTATGCGGCGGCCGAGCTTTCTTTCTCTGTTTCAGCTTGCGTCTTGTTAATGAAAGTACGTAATTCTGCGATCTTGCCGTCGCTAAAAGTGTACATATCGCAATAGGCATACGGAACGGTTTGGCCTTCGCTCTTCATTGTCATATTACCGTTGGCCACAACGAATTCGCCCTCGGCAATAACCTTATCGACCGTAAAATCTGGCGCTTCCGAGCCCGGTGAAGATTTCATGAATTTACGAATGGCTTCCCGGCCTTTCATTGTAGATGGTGTGTCGGCAAGCAGCGTCCATTCGACGTCTTCTGCGCACAACAATAAAAACTCTTCGGTATTACCCTTCGCGAGTAATGCGTTGGCGTTTTTAACAATTTGTTTGTTTGTATCTGACATATTTCTTTCTCCTGGCAACGCATTAAAGAACGTCGTCTTGTCGCTTGTCCGGCTCTTTCGCCACGCCCTTGAAAGGTTTGTTGTCTTCTTTCAGGTCGATAAATTGTCCAGTGCTTCTGTCCCGCTTTACGAATTTTCCGTTCTTTGGATCGAGGTCGAGCTGTGTACGATTATCAACCGCCCCTTTTCTAGAGTCTTTTCCTGTGTTTGTAGCCATTATAGCCTCCTTAGTCTCCAAAATCGGGACCTTAAGTTGGAGCAAGCAATAATGGTGCCGATATCGAATTTAGGGCTCATATTCTCCACTGGCTCAGCCTGCTTCTTGAACCGCCCCATTCTTCCTCTTTCGTGCGGACATTACCTGATTGCGGAAAACTAATCCCGTGTCAGGTCTGCGAATCTGCGATACTACGGCTGCTTTCCGGCAGCCTTTTTTGACCGCACCACCCAGTTCATTGTCCCGAATCAGGCTTTCGTTTGCGGGTCGACATCACCTGATTGAGATCAAGAATAAGTATCCCATCCCGATTGACGTGGGCGTCGAGGAAAAGCATGGTTTCCTTGGGACGGATCTTGAATTTATCGCAGAACGAAGTCGCATAAAAGCATTTGCTGGCGATGCCGGGCTGTGCTGACTTGCGCTTCAACAGGTAAGCTCCCTTTTTCTCGATCGATGTTCGATGCATGCCGATGACACCGTTCTTGCGGTCGAACATCAACTGAAGGGCGTCCGGATCGCCGAGGGCTTTCAAGGCGATACCATTAAGATAGAAGCTTCCTTTCGAGTTAATGGTAACGCGGACCTTGTCGCGGGTGTTCCGACTCGGTTCGGCCACATGCAATTCCCACTTGTATTCCATATGTTGGCGAGCGTACCACAGATGCAACGGTACTGGCTCTTCTTCGTTCCTAAAGGCGAACTAAGTTGGCGGCATCCGTTCTATTGGCTAGTTTATCCGGCACTGTATCTACCGTGGGTCCTGATCTACGGTGAACTCACCGGACGTTATCCATATCCGTTTGTTCACGTCGGCAACCTTGGTTATCCGACCGTCTTGCTGAATTCTCTCGGTCTTTTCATTTTGTGTTTGATCGTCGCATGGGTCTTTGTCGGCATCGACAAACTAATGGGCAGACGAGTCAGAACATAATTTCTTCTTCAAAACTGACTGCCGGTAAATTGTGGCGCCAAATATGCGAGGAGTCCTGCATGCCCTGAGTCGTCCATGCATCTCACGACCCCGCGGCGCTGAATTTCCACAGCGGCGCAGTTTACGCGGCAACTCGGTGCGACGCTGGGAAAAAAACGCGATGCCAGGTGCGCAAACCGCGATGCTGGGTGCGCAAAACGCGATGCTGTACGCGCAGTTGGGTCGTTTTCGATGCTGGCTCGCGGAGACGGAGGTCTATCCTGCCTGTTCACAGTAATTACCAGCCAAACCACTGGGCAATTATTCAAAAATCGGTGTAAAATAGCGGCAATATGAACCTCAGCCTGCTTCGCCCGATCTCGACGGTTTTACTCGTCTCGTTCATTTTTCTCTCGTCATTGCCAGTTACTTTTGGCGCGGCGCCCGATCCGGTGCGTGGGAAGAATGCGATGGTGGCTTCACAGCATGAACTGGCGTCACGGATCGGTGTGGAGGTGTTGAAGAAGGGCGGAAACGCGGTCGATGCGGCGATCGCGGTTGGGATCGCGCTGGCGGTCGTCTATCCGGAAGCGGGAAATCTTGGCGGCGGTGGGTTTATGTTGATCCGCTTCAAGGACGGCCGGTCGACCTCGATCGATTACCGCGAAATGGCTCCGAAGGCCGCAAATCGCGATATTTTCGTGGATGCGAAGGGCGAGTTGATCCGCGGCGACGGCGGTTCGACGGTCGGCTATCGGGCGTCAGGCGTACCCGGAACGCTCGCCGGATTCGAGATGGCGTTCAAGAAATACGGCTCAGGCAAGGTGAAGTGGAGCGATCTTGTCGAACCGTCCGTGAAGCTCGCGCAAGACGGATACGTGCTGACCAATCGTCTCGCCGTGCTGCTCTACGCCTATCGCGAATGGCTCGCAAAGTTTCCTGAGAGCAATCGCGTATTCCTCCGCGACGGCAAATATTACGAAGAAGGCGAACTGTTTCGTCAGCCGGATCTTGCCGCGACCCTCACCCGCATCAGCACGAACGGAGCGAAGGAATTCTACACGGGCAAGACGGCTCAGATGATCGCCGACGACATGAAGGCCAACAACGGTCTGATCACGCTCGAAGACCTGAAGAACTACGTCGCCAAGGAACGCGTTCCGCTAAAAGGCACATACCGCGGCCACGAGATCATCACAATGCCGCCGCCAAGTTCGGGCGGGATCGTGATGCTGCAGGTGTTGAATATGCTCGAGGGCTACGACGTTCGGGCGATGGGAAGCGGATCGTCAGCCAAGTTTCACGTCCTCGCCGAGGCGATGAGGCGGTCGTTCGCGGACCGTGCGGAATTCATGGCGGACCCTGATTTCGCCGACGTTCCGGTCGCGAAATTGATCGATAAGAAGTACGCCGCTGAACGTCGAGCGACGATCAACCTGGAAAAGGCTTCGGCAAGCAAGGACATCAAGTTCGGCGAGCTTTCGGCTGCGAAGGAAGGGACCGAAACAACTCACTACACAGTCGTAGACGCGGACGGAAACGTCGTGACCAACACGTACACGATCAACGATCTCTACGGTTCGCGCGTGACGATCAAGGGAACCGGCGTGCTGATGAACGACGAAATGGACGACTTCGCCGCTCGGCCCGGACGTCCGAATTTGTTCGGTCTCGTACAGGGCGAACGCAATAAGGTCGAAGGCGGTAAACGCCCGCTATCATCGATGACGCCGACGATCGTGATGACCAAGGACGGCAAACCGTGGTTCGCTCTCGGAGCCCGCGGCGGTCCGCGGATCATCTCGGCCGTGATGCAGTCGGTGATCAACGTCATCGATCACGACATGAACATACAGCAAGCGATCGACGCGCCCCGGATCCATATGCAATGGCTGCCTGACGAACTGAACTATGAGCTGTTCGGCATGTCGCCCGACACGATGAAGATCCTCACATCCTACGGACACAAGTTTGCCGAAAAGCCCGGGAATATCGCTTCCGCCACTGGAATAATGATCGATAAGGAAGGAGTACGGCTCGGCGCGATCGATTCGCGAAGTGACGGTGTGGCCGTCGGGTATTAACGGTCCTCGTCTTTTTGAAGGAGTTTGGTCGTACCGTCCGTGACGCTCCCAGGATTCTGGGCGAGATCATTCGTGTCTCGCCAGTGACCTGCACCCGGCGGCGGAGCGTACACGTTAACCGGAATGGATTGCGCCGGCGGAAGTTCGCCGGCCTTTTGTTTGTCCGAAATTACGAAATTCCCTGCGAGGACCTTTTCCTCAAGCGTTTTTCCGCCAGGAACGCCAGACTCGACCATCAGGGCGTAGACTCCTCGAAGCAATCCGCCCACAAAGAACAAGACCGCCGTGATCGCAACAAAGAAGGGGGGCATCCCTAGGAACGCGGTCGAGATCGCAATTATTGGAACGACCAAGAAGGTAAGAAGAAAGAAAAAGACACCCTGCATCATGCCTCTCCTGCGCGGCGAACCCGCTGCGAAGAAGGTGCTGTTCTGCTGCGGCACTATTCCGTCATTTGCGATCACATGAGCAATACCGGTCAACAAGAATCCGCACCGCGAACAAAATCGCGTCTCGTCAGATATCTGATGTTGGCCGCATCTAGGGCAGTGCATCTATTCGTCCTTTGTGAGCAGCTTGGTCGTGGAGTCAGTCACGCTACTGGGAACGGCAAACTCGCCTGTATCAGGTGTTCGCCAGCCGCCTTGGGGGGCGGTGTAAGATTGAACCGGAATCGACTGTTGAGGAGGTAAGGCGTGTTGATTCGGAGTAGCTCCGTACAGACCGGTCGCCTGCGCCTGGTGAGCCTCGAGCGCCGCGATCGAGATCGTTTTTTGAGTCTTCTTCAGAAATCCGACAGAAAGTATCAAGAGCATTATGGTCGTAAATACTCCAAAAACTGCCGACACCGCGGCCTCTTCTTCGCCGCCTGCGATGCCAATGAAGATAGGAATCATCATCACCCAAAAAATGAACCATAGGGATGAAAAAATAACCCCATTCTTTCGAGTTAACCAAGATTGCTTTTGCTGATATAACTCAGCCAATTGCGGAAACATCCCGTTGTTCGCGAGGAGTTCAGGTATCAAGCCCATTTGAAATCCGCACCGCGAGCAGAACTTCGTCTCGGTTGAAATTTGCTGTTGGCCGCAACGGGGACAATGCATTCAGAAGTCTCCAAAGTTTGCGAGGAATCGCAGGAACCGAAATCAAAACGAATTTTTACACGAAAAAGTTCGTGATGCAAAAAATCGGTAGCAAACTAAAAAGATTCTATCCTGGGTAGTTTCTCATCCGAGATCATCTGAAAGACTGCGTATGCACGCCCCAAATAGTGCTCGGACCGGGCGAGCGTATCGATCAGGACTTGCGAGATCGGCACGATCTTTACAGGAGCAGGTATCGATTTAGACAGCGATTCGTCATTAGCAACGAACGCGACACCCTCTGCTCGGGTGCTATCGACTTCATCGAGATACTCCTTTACGAGATCAATAGAGTACAGTTTCTCGGGCAGCGTCCATTCAAACGGATCGTCCCAGAGCCTCGTCGTGATACCGCCGAACGTCTGCTCGACGGCCGCTGCCGACCTCAGGACATATTCGCCGACTGTGAAGATCGCGAATGTATTGGGTAGGTCTCTCGGGTGTTTGTAGAGGATCTCGTCGGATGTCAGATCAAGGATAGCTCTCGAACGAGCCGAAATAGTGGCGAACGAGCGATCAAAAGTGTCGAGGAGCGTCATAAAGAAAGGGCAACCAG
>JBEBGW010000168.1:0-9079 GCA_040081025.1 Pyrinomonadaceae bacterium
AATGAGAGCTGGTCGGGCATCTTGAATAGCAGCGACGCGTCGACCGAAACTAACTCCGCCTGCGCTTCGCCGGCCGTGATCGCCATAACTCGATCGCCAGGTTTCCAAGTCTCAACTCCATCGCCGACCTCGGCAACTTCGCCGGCGAATTCAAGTCCGGGAACGTTTGATGAGTAACCGTCAGGTGCCGGATAGAAACCCTTTCGCTGGAGCAGATCGGCTCGATTCAATCCGGCCGCACGCACACGAACGAGAACACTGCTCCCAATCGGTTTCGGATCGGGAAGCTCTCTGACCTCGAGATTCTCCGGCCCGCCGAACTCCTTTATGTAAACTGCTTTCATATAAACGTAGGGCAGGCTGTTAGCCTGCCCATTCTCGTTGATTCTGCACCAAGACGTCGACATGCTAACAGCCTGTCGTACTATTTTCTCAGAAATGACACGACGTTGTTTGCCTTTAGCGAATTCCCGGTCGCGCGCTGGAGATCGGCGATCGCCTTATTGAGATCGGTTTGCGCTCGGAGTTCGTTGCTGCGGGCAACTGTGAGCGCCGTCTGACGTTCGAGAACCTTGTAGACGTCTGATTGGCCTGCATCGAGCTTTCGCTGTTCGCTCTCGTATTGCTTCACTGAGTTCTCGCGGGAGATCGCCGCAGCCCGGAGTTTTGCCTCGGCCGTACGCACGGACTGGATCGCGTTACGAACGTCGACCTGGATCGTCTGCTCAAGCTGTTCACGTTGCGTTTCGATCTTCTCGCCCTCAACCAACGCTCTGCCGTAATTTGCACCGGCTGTTTTGTCGCCAAAGAGAGGTAGATTGATCTGCACGCCGACGCGGTAAGTCGGGTAGCGATTATTGATAACTCCGTTATAAGCATTGCCCGTCAAAAGCTGGAGGTTGGCTAATTGCTGCTGACAGGCCGGCGAGGTCGGATCGGTGGTACAGGGTGTCGGGAAGTTCGGACTAAAACTCGTATTAGGGTCTCCACCGATGCCGCTTGACGTGTAACTCGCGACAAGGTCTATCTGAGGTTTTTTCTGTTCGGCGTAAAACTTGCGGTCGATCGTGTTGATGTCACGCTGCACCTGATTCAGTTCAAGCTCAGGTCGATTGTTGAGAGCCGCGTCGAGAGCTTCGCGTAGAGTGGTGTCGGGCGGCGTGATGTCTACCGGATCGACAGGCGTTACGGACTCGCTCCAGATCTTTGCGTTCTTGTTCGGTGCGATCAGATTCTTCAGTCCATTCTCAGCCTGACCGACAATGTTCAAAGCTTCATAAACCGCCTGCTCAAAATTTGCCACCTGCGTCTCACTAGCTACGATATCGATCGGGGCAAGCTGTCCTTCTTCCACCAGCCGCTTGTTGTGTTCGTATTGGTCCTTTGCGTCCTTCACGCCGTCTCGCTGAACCTGTAAGTTACGAAGTGCAAATGCGAGGTCCCAATAAGCTCGCTGGACGTTCACGATGGTGTCGATGGTCTTTTGGCGAAACTGCACATCCGTCAGGGAAAGGTTGCGCTTCGCGATCTCGATAACGCGGCGCTGCTGATCGAATCCGCGCCCCTTGAACAACGGCTGGGTGATCGTGAAGCCAAGCGCCGCATTATACTGAGGGCTTAAAACCGATATCGGATTGTTCGTCACCAATCGCTGATTATTTACGTCAGCACGCAGGATAGTACCGAACCGCGGAATGTATCCTGTGACACCAGCGTTGCCGACAAAAGCACCCTGAGTCGTACTCTGGTTAGACGTAAAGATCGAGACGTTAGGAGCCGTCGCACGTTCGTAAGATGTAATGCCGGTAAGCCTTGGCTGATAGTAACCTCGTGCGGCACGCAGGTCGAACTCGGCGATCTTCACATTGGCTCGCGTTACCTCGATGTCGTTGTTGTTCTCTAGCGCGAGGCGGATAGCATCGTTGAGTGTGAGCGAACGCTGATCGAGCATATCGACGCCAACGCGTCCAAGATCCGGAAGCGAGCGATCGTCCGAACGATAATTCGGAGCGATCACCGGGACGCCCTCAAGCTTCTCCGGTGCGACGCGCTGTTTATCTTCGACCATCGGCGCGGCCGTCGGACTCGGTGTCGGGTCTTGCCCGAAAGCCGATCCGCTCGCCAATAGGATTGCGATGAATAAAGCTATATAAGATCGCGAAAACATAATTACAACCTCAATGCGGAAACCCGACCGTTATGGAGAGGCATACTTCCTGTATAGCCCTCCCTACGGTCAGGCGTCCGCAACCCGCTTGTTTAACCTACCCCTTGCCCACAAAAAGACTCGTCACCGTCGCAAGCCGACGCCTGATGCCGCCGAACAACCAGTCGGAAAAACGCGTAACGTACTGGAAAAGCCGCATTTCGGCCAAGTCGTCGAATATCGAATAGAACACCGGCACCGCGAGCAGCGTCAACAGCAAACAGAGGGTCTGTCCGCCGACCACCAGCACGCCAATCGAACGGTTCGTTCCCGCCCCCGCGCCGCTCGAAACTACGAGCGGTATCATTCCGGCAACCAGAGCGATCGTCGTCATCAGGATCGGACGAAGCCGGTCGCGATTCGCCTGGATGATCGCGTCGTAGCGGTTCATACCATGCGAACGCAGATTGTTCGTATGGTCGATCTGCAGAATGGCGTTCTTTTTAACAACACCGAACAGAAGCAGCAGCCCGAGACCGGAGAAGATGTTAACTGTCTGTCCCGTGATCAGCAGGCTGAAGATACCGAAAGGTATCGAGAGCGGCAGTGTCAGCAGGATCGTCACTGGATGGATGAACGATTCGAACTGAGCCGCGAGCACGATGTACATAAAGATAAAGGACAGCATAAATGCGAGCAGGAAGTAAAATCCGGCCTTGCCCATTTCCTTTGATTGGCCCACGTACCCGGTGTAGTAGCCCGGCGGCAACTTCAGTTCCCTTACATAGCTGTCGATCGCCGAGGTGATAGACGCCGCGGAGCCGCCCGGTTTGGTATTAGCAAGCAACGTCACCTGACGCTGTCGGTTCGTTCGATCGATCGCGCTCGGGCCCGTTCCCGGATTCGTTTTCACAACGCGGTCCAGCGTTACCCATCCGAGCTTCGTCGACGGAACGATCATCCGGTTGAGTCCATCGATACTCGTGCGGAACGGGTTGATCGCACGTACATAGACGTCATACTGATCCGACCCGGCATTGAATGTCGTAGCCTCCTGGCCGGCGACAAGCGTGTTGAGCGCCTGCGAAACATCGCCTACGCGAACGCCTAGATCCGCTGCCGTATCGCGGTCGACTTCGAGCTGCAATTCCGGTTTTCCGGCGATGAGCGTCGTGTCGACGTCGACGGCGTCCGGTATCGTCTTCATCTGAGCGAGGATCTTTTCGGAAGTTTCCTCGAGCACCTTCATATCGGGTCCGGAGATGAGGAACTGAACGTTGGCGTTACGGAATCCTCCCCCCGAAAACGCCTGAACGATCTGCACACTCGTTCGAAGTTCGCTCGGGAACTTCGCAAGGACCGCACGAGTATCGGCCATCATCATTTCCTGAGATTTTGGACGGTCGTGAACGTCGCTCAACTTTACGTAGATCGTCCCCGCGTTTACGACCTGCTGCTGGCCGCCGCCAACAGTCGCGAGCGTATCGGTCACGCCCTGCATCTTGCGGATCTCGGATGCTATTCGCTCCAGATATTGAGACGAGGCCGTCAGGCTCGTACCCTCCGGTGCTCGGACCGAGATCTCGAACTGCGATTGATCGTCCACCGGTAGAAAGTTCTTACCGACGAGCATAAATAGCGGAATGATGCTCAGGAAAACGAGCACGACGAGAGTGACTATCACCCAACGGTGGCCCATCGAGAATCGCAGCAGCCACGCGTAGACGCTATCGACGCGTCGGAACCAACCCGTATATTTGCTGTCGTCCTCCGGCTCCGGTTCGCCGTCCTCATCCGCGACTCTTTCGGGCTGCGGCTCAGGCTTATGTTCGGGCCGCTTGATAAGTCTGGCGGCGAGCATCGGCGTGAGCGTAAATGAAACGATCAGGGACACTCCGACGGCAAACGACGCTGTCAGGCCGAACGACGACATGAACTTGCCTACGATGCCCTGCATGAACCCGATGGGAACGAACACCGCCATCAGCGAAAGCGTCGTCGCGAGCACGGCGAGGCCGATCTCACGCGTACCCTCGATCGCCGCCTGGAAAGGGTTCATTCCCTTTTCTTCGACGAATCTATAAATGTTCTCCACCACGACGATCGCGTCATCGATCACGATACCCACCATCAACGTGAGGGCGAGCATTGTGATCGAATTGAGCGTGTATCCCATCGCGTAAACGAGCGCGAAGGTCGCGATGATCGACGTCGGGATCGCGAGTGCCGCGATGAATGTCGTACGGAAACTCCAGAGGAAGAGGAACACCACGATCGACGCCAGGATCGATCCAAGGATAAGATGCTCCTCGATCGCGTGCAGCGAGTTCTCGATGAAGATCGAGTTGTCACCGATGACGCGCATCTGGAAACCTTTCGGCAGGGTCGGCTCGATCTCTTTTAACCTCGATTTGATCTCTCGTGCGACGGCGACCGTATTCTGTCCTGACTGTTTCGAGACGATGAGGGTGACGGCAGGTTCGCCGTTGAGACGCGCCTCGGATCGGATCTCGGCACCGCCATCCTCCGTGTAGCCGAGGTCCTTGACCTTTACCTGATATGTTCCGCGGGTCGCGACCACTACGTCGTCGAACTCCTCCGGTTTTGCGATCTTGCCGATCGTGCGGATCGCCGTTTCCTTCTGACCCTCATCAATGCGTCCCGAGGGGAATTCGATGTTCTGGATCCTCAGTGCTGTGGAAACCTCAGCGGCACTGACGTTGTAGGCGCGCATCTTGTCAGGGTCGACCCAGACGTTGATCTGGCGCTCTTGCCCACCTACGATCGAGATCTGGCCCACGCCGTTTACCGACTCGATACGTTCCTTGACTTTGTTCTTCGCGACTTCGGTGACCTCGCGAAGCGAAGTCGGTGCGGATATCGAAATTCGAAGCACCGGCGCCGCGTCAGTATCAAGCTTCTGAACAGTCGGCTGTTTAGCCGTCTCAGGTAGATTCGGAATCACGGTCTGGACGCGGTTCTCAACTTCCTGGGCCGCGACGTTGACGTCCTTTTCCAACACGAAAGCAACGAAGACCTGCGAGATACCCTCGATCGACGTCGAGCGCAGTTCGTCGATACCGCTGATCGTATTGACGGCTTCCTCAACCTTGTCGGTGATCTCCGTCTCGATCTCCTGCGGCGAAGCGCCCGGATTTACGACCGTGATCGTTATCGTCGGAAAATCGATCTTCGGAAAAAGGTCGACTCCCAAGCTGAAGAAAGAATAAGCCCCGACCACGACCAGCGACATCACGATCATCGTCGCGAAAACAGGCCGCTTAACACATACTTCTGCTAACCACTGCATAACTAATTAGTCCAAAGTCAAAATACTGTCCAAAGTCCAAAGTCCGATCGGTCAACGGAACTTTGGACCACGAAGATCCGACTGCCTCAAATAACGCATAAATCCGCCGATAAGCTTCCCCGTTTCATTCAACGTACTGTAAGCAATCTCGAACTGTTCCGCGGTGATGTACTGTTGATCGAGAGCGACATAAAGCTGAGACCTGGCTTCGCCGCAAGAACCCTTCGCTATCGCTAGAAAATTGACAAACTCTTTGTCACCGTCTCGCTCAAATCCTTCAGCAATGTTCGACATCACCGAAACTGAAGATCTCCTGATCTGATCACGAAGCGGAAAATCTCTCGCGAAACTTCCAACTGAACTAATCTCATAGATCAACTTGGCCGAGTCCCGTGCGAGTTTCCACGCCTCAATATCTTCAAACCGTTCGATCTTCGCCACTAAATCGCCTCCTCGTTGAATGTTGATCGCAATGCAACCCCCAAGACCTTGGACTTTGGACCTCGGACTTGGACTTTATTGCCTTACAAGGATCCCGTCGCGTAGCTGCGCAATGTTGGTTACCGCGACCCGATCACCGTCGATCAAGCCGTTCTTAACCTGGATCATGTCGCCTTCGAGCAATCCGAGCTGGACGAACTGTTCACGAGCGACTCCGTCCTTAACCACGAAGACCGAGTTGATATCGCCGGCGGTCTTTACCGCTCTTGCCGGAATCACGACTGCCGGTTCCGGCTTCGATTGCGTGATGCGAACCGTCGCGAACTGACCGGGCTTAAGCAAACCTTCGGTATTCTGAACTTCGGCCTCGACAGTAAGCGTTCGGGCCGTTGTGTTCACGCTCGGCGAGATACGGACGATGGTGCCGGCAAAGTTGCGGTCTGGGTACGCACTCGTTTGCAGCGAAATGCCCTGGCCGGTCGCAACCTTTCCGACTGTGGCTTCGGGAATGTCGATCCGCATTCTAAGGGTCGATGTTCGAACGATCGTCGCAAGCTTCGAATTGGGTGTGTTTGGCGAAATATACTCACCCACGTCGGAGTTCCTTTCGGAGATAAACCCGCTTATCGGAGCTCTGACGACCGTGTCAGTTACCGACTTCTCGGCCGCCGCGACTTGAGCCTGTAGCGTAGCGATCGCGGCGTTTGCCGTGGATGCTGCAGCTCTTGCGACGTTATACGCTTCGCGAGCGGTATCGATCGCCTTGATGGCGACTGCGGCGTTGGAGCGTGCCTCGTCTAGCTGGCCGATCAAGGCATCACGCTGCGACCTCCGCTGATCGTAGATCGACTTCGAAATATCGCCGGTCTCTAGCAAACGCTCAGCACGTCGAAGTTCCTTCTCGGCCAGTTCGAGCTGCGCGGTGATCGACTTCACCTGCGAAAAGTCCTTGATCTGGAACGTCTCGCCATCTCGTACGCCGAGCCTCGCCTGCGTCTGACGCAAGTTCGCTAACGCCTGATCGGCATTCGCGTTCGCTTGATTAACTGCCTGCCGCTGCTGTTCGACCTGAGCGCGAGCCTGTTCGACACGGATCTGCCCGTCACGCGGGTCGAGCCGCACCAGGACGTCGCCCTGATTGACGTAGCTTCCGATGTCGAAATTGACTTCGATGATCTTGCCGCTCACGTTCGGGGCAACATCCGTCTGCGCGTCGCTCGCAAGGTTTCCAGTCGCCTCGATATAGGTCGGGATCGGTTTGATCACCGCCGCCTCGGTCGTAACGTCAACCGTCGTCGGCTGAGCATTCGCATTGGTTGCGGCGGCCGAGTTACCGGAACTACATCCCGAGATCAGGCCTGCAATTAACATGACAACGACCAAAGTTATCCAAAAATAAGACGTGCGTTTATTCATCTATGAACAATGCCTCCCCGCGATCCGGAGATTTGTTTTTACCCTTCTTGTACGGCTACACCTCGTAAAATGATCTCTGCAAAATTCTTTGCTGCTTCCTCGTTCGGGATGTCGAGCAGCGTTCGTTTCTTGTCCCAAAGTATGTTGTTGAGCGAATGATGGATCAACATTCCCATAAACGCTCTAACAACTATTCGCGGTTCGACCTTTCGAAATGCTTTGTCTTTCTGACGCGCTTTTATGTATCCGCCAAGAAAGTTGTAGATCTCACCTACGAAGCTCTGAAAAAACCGTTCGGCGATCTCATGACCTTCCAATGCCGAGTAGAAGATCATCCGCATAAACGCGATGTCTTCCTGATGCTTGTTCAACGCCTTCAGGGCAAAATGATAAAACACCCCGAAATCGTCCTTGGCCTCCATAGCCGCGATGACGCCTTCATTTTCTTCCCACGGATACTTTTTAAGTCCCTCGTGACAAGTTTTCGCCTCGATCAGAGCTCCGTAAAGCTCGTCTTTCGAAGCAAAATGTTTGAAGACCATCGCCTCCGAAACACCGGCCGCTTTGGCGATGTCCTTTGTCGTGGTACCGCTGAATCCTCTGTGCGAGAAAAGGTCAAAAGCCGTTTGCAGGATCTGCTCGCGACGCTTGTCGCCTGACATCCTGCCGTGACCATCGTGACCCAATGTGAAAACGTTTGTGTCCAAATCAATCTCCAATACTTGTAAGTGAGTGCTTACTCACCGTATGAATTGTAAAGATTTGCATTTCGTCGGGGGCACTGTCAAGCATCTTTTTCAAACTTCACGAAAATTTAACATCCAAGGTCGCTGCCTCGTCTCGACCAGTCTCGGAACTTTTGGACGCATGATTTCGTTACAACTATTTATCTGATGCTGCCATCAGAGACAGCCGTAGAACGCTCGAAGAAAAGCGATAACTACGAGGGAGGAATTTTGCGATGTCAGAATTTGAAGCGGAAGTTAAGAAAGCGGAAAAGGAACTCGAGCAGAGCCTCGTCCCGGTCGTGCCGGAAGGAAAGCTCGATGATGAATTTTTGGGAGATCTGAAAATGCAGGCAGAGGAATACGGAACAAAGTTTCAAGATGCGGCTGGGAAAGCGAAGGTCTTTGCTGAAGAAAAGCTTGCGTGGGCTGGCGATAAGTTCAACGAGCTCAAGGATAAGGATCCGAAAGAGATCGTAGAAGAGGCGAAGGAATACGCTCGGCAGAAGCCGGGTCAAACCATCCTGATCTCAGCAGCGATCGGACTTGTGATCGGATTCCTGCTAAGAAGGAAGTAGCAAGAGCCTGGGTAAGAAAATAATGCGGCTCGAATCGATTCGAGCCGCTTTTGGTTTTTGATGTGATCGAAGCTTAGGCGCTTGCTCCCTGCGCGTGGATCAATCGTCTGGTCGTATCACCGAACAACACGTCGATCTTCTGCGGTTCGAGCACTGCTGTTACCTCGCCGTGGCCGAACTTTTCGTGCATCATCGCCTGGCCCTTTCGGTATTTCTTGTGGCGATCGTATGGACCTGCGGCCTTGCCTTTGCTGCCGACCGAAACCGATGTCTTTACGCCGCCTTTGAAAGTGCTAGCCGTTTGGCACGTATCGCACACTGCCGACGTGATCTTGCCCAATTTCGTAACGGTTTGCGCCGTGTGATCCTGCTCGGTGTCACATGCAGAACACATCATCTGCAGTTTGTCGCCTACCGCGTATTTCTCTGTCTTAGCTGCTGCTGCCATATTCGTTGTTCCTCA
>JBEBGW010000169.1:0-9044 GCA_040081025.1 Pyrinomonadaceae bacterium
GAACTGGCTTGAGATCTCGGTTGCCCGCATCAACCAGACCCAGTATTTCGACCCGATCGATAAGGATCAGGATGTCGAGACCCGCACGGACGAAGAGCAGGGCGACGTAGATCTGAATGTAAAGGTTCGCGAGAAAGGACGTCAACAGATCTCTTTCAACGGCGCCGCGGGCGGACTTGGTGGGTCGTCATTCGGCCTGGAGTATTCGACCAACAATCTGGCCGGACGAGGCGAGACCTTGTCGTTCGCCGTTGGTGTCGGAAACCGTCAGCAAAGCCTACAGTTCACCTATCAGGAGCCATACTTCCGCGATCGCCCGATCTCTGTCGGATTCTCGATATTTGGGTCGCGATATAAGTTCTTCGGTGAAGGCACCTTCCTGACCCAGAATCAGGATCTGCTGGATGACCTGACCTTCGATCCCCAGGCGTCGATCACGGTGGATGAGAGCAACCTGTTTACCCAAACGACATACGGAGCGAATGTCTTTATGACGGCTCCGCTCTCAGAGCTCTTCTTCCGGAAGCGACGCTTTACGCAATTCTCGCGTGTCGGACTTACCTATCAGGTGAGTGCGACGTCGATCGCTGACCCGCCAGTCAATGAATCGCTCGATCCATCGCAGCGCATTCCGGTCATTTATGCGATCCCGAACATCTTGACCAGCCGCATCACCGGGACGTTTGTCTATGACACGCGGCAGCCCGCGGCCAACGGGATCGATACCGTCGGTGGATCACAGCTTTCGATGTCACTAGGCTTTGCCGGACTTGGCGGCGACGTCAGAACATATTCTCCGACCGTAAGCTATTCACGGTTCATGCCCATTCGCCGGAAGAAGTCAAAGAATCCTGAGGTCTTCGCTTTCCGCATCATTGCAGGCACAACCAGGGCGTTTGCGATCTCTGACGCGATCCGAAATGCCAACTCGCTGTCATACATTGGCGGTATCCCCGCGTATGAACGGTATTACCTTGGAAGCGAGAACGACATCCGCGGTTATAACTCGCGTTCGCTTGGTCCGGTGGCCAATTTCGATACCTACGTAACGAGCCGCAATGTTAGCGTCGCGTCGAACGCAACTGGAACGCCCGTCGCGCCTCTTGGATTTCCGGCGGGGTCACCGATCTTAACGGAAATGGCTCAACTCGGTAATCTAACGGGCTTCGATGGAGCGAATCCGGCACTTTTCTCCCGTAACTATCGCTTCATCGGCGGCGACACGCAGTTGCTCGGAAATTTCGAATACCGCATCCCGATCTTTGGGCCGGCAACGATGGCGATCTTTGCTGACGTCGGAAGCGTCTTCAATATGCAGAAGACGGGCACCCAGATCATCAACAGCGAATTTCTCGAAGATGATCGCTTGATCGGTGCAGGACGTCTTTCGGCACTGGGCCTCATCAACGCCCCTAACCTCGAAAGCATCTTCGGTTCGCTTTTGTACTACAACAATCGCCTGCTTACGAAGACGGAGTTTCGCAATCTTTTCTGTAGCGGTAACCGGCTCGGATGCCCGACCAGCCTTCCTGGCGGGATAGATCAGTTCTATCTTCGCGGGGAGGTTCAGCAGAATTCACTGCTTCGGGTGGATGAGTCGGCGTTCAGTGGGATCGGGGATTTTAAGGCAAGCGTAGGTGTAGAGCTTCGCGTCCAGGTTCCGATCGTTAACGTTCCGTTCCGACTGATCTATTTCTACAATCCAAACGGTAAGTTCGGTGTAACTGAGGAATTGCCGGGCATTTTCCTGCCTGGTAAGCGGAATGGCTTTAGGTTTACGGTCGGAAGGACGTTTTAGGTCCAGAGACGGAAAAATTGACATCGATTCCGCGATGAAATAGGATAACGCTCTTGCTGTTTTTTCATCGGCGGGCAACATTTTAAGTAAATATTGTTTCAAACAATGTTATCGGACATAGCTGAATAGGCTTGGCCACGATAGTTCTAAGGAGTTAATCAAAGAAAGCAATGAAGAGAATCAGTTTAGCAGCCGCATGCCTTACTTTTGCGGCAATTTTTGCCGGATCCGCAATGGCTCAGGCCGGAGCTGCTCCTGCAGGCACCGGAAAGATCGGAATTGTCGTGGTCGAGGAATTTGCAGCCGAAAAAGGCGGCATTACCAAGTATAAGGCCGCACTTACAGCCCTTGATAAGGAATTCGAGCCGGTCAACACCAAGCTTCGTACCGCCGCAACGCGGTATCAGACACTTGGAGCAGAGATCGAGACTCTCCGCAAGCCTGCCAATCCAGCCCTGCCGCAGCAACAGCCGAACCAGGCTCAGCTTCAGGCAAAGGTCGATGAGGCCCAGAACCTCGAGAAGCAGATCAAGCGAGATCAGGAAGACGCAAAGGCACAGTACGAGCGTCGTTCGGCGGTCGTTGTTGGCCCGATCTATTCGGACATCATGAAGGCTCTCAACGAATATGCCAAGAAAAATGGCTATGCGGTGATCTTCGATGGCGTAAAACTTGATCAAGCCCAGATCCTGCTTGGCTTCGACGAGAAGTACAATATCACGGCTGACTTCATCACGTTTTACAACGCACGTCCGGCAGCTGCCGCGACGGCAACTAGGACCACTCCGTAAGGATTCGGTTCCGTGAAATATCAGGCCGGTGGATATGCAGAGGTACGTCCTCAGCATATCCATCGGCTTTTAGTATAATTGCGGGCTAGAGATGGCCATTTACGATTCAAAGGCGATACAAGAGATATTGCCGCACCGCTACCCTTTTCTCCTCGTCGACAAGATAATCGAACTCGAACCGAAGGTTCGGATCGTCGGTATTAAGCAGGTCACCGTCAACGAGCAGTTCTTTCAGGGACACTTCCCCGGAACCCCGGTAATGCCGGGCGTTCTCCAGATCGAGGCCCTTGCACAGGTAGGCGCCATCCTGGCCCTACGCGAATTCGAAGACCGCGACTCAAAGATCCCGTTCTTCAGCGGCATCGAAGGGGCAAAGTTCCGTCGGCCGGTCGTTCCCGGAGATACGCTTGAGCTCGAAGTGATCGCACTGCGGATCGGCAGCAAGATCCAAAAGATGCAGGGCTATGCCCGTGTCGATGGGAAAATTACGTGCGAATGCGTGATCATGAGCGTCATCGCCGACCGTCCTAAAGATTAACCCGATGACGACCTTTATTCACGAAACAGCCATCGTCTCTGCCGATGCCGTGGTCGGCGAAGGATGTCATATTGGGCCTTTCTGCACGATCGGTGCTGACGTCACCCTCGGAGCCGGCGTAAAGCTCGATTCGCACGTAGTCGTAGACGGGCGCACCAGCATTGGCGAAGAGACACACGTCTTCCCATTCGCATCGATCGGCCTCGCACCGCAGGATCTTAAATACGCCGGTGAGCCGACCGCTACCGAGATCGGGAAACGCAATCATATCCGCGAGTTCGTAACGATCCATCGCGGCACCGCTGGCGGCGGCGGATTGACCAAGATCGGCGACGATAATCTTTTCATGGCTCAGGCTCACGTCGCGCACGACTGCCAGATCGGCAGCAACGTGATCATGGCAAATGCCGCAACCCTCGCCGGCCATGTCGAGATCGCGGATCGTGCGAACGTTGGAGCTTATTCCGGTGTTCACCAGTTCTGTCGTGTCGGCCTCGAAGCATTCGTCGGAGGCTATTCGGTTGTCGTCAAAGACGCTCCGCCATACGCGATAATTCAGGGAAACCACGCAAAGTGCTACGGCTTGAACAAGGTCGGGCTGAAGCGTCGCGGGTACTCGAAAGAAACAATTGAAAAACTCCATCACGCATATCACCTTCTGCTGACCGCAAAACTTAATACCTCCCAGGCCGTCGAACGGATCAAAGCTGAAATATCGGATTGCCGCGAGGTCGACATCCTCGTTGAGTTCATCGAAACGTCGAAACGCGGAGTGGTGAAATAGGTCGCGAATAGATCGAATCAAACAACTTAGCGGCTAATGTCTTCGATCCTTCAGGACTGAGACTATATCGCCGAATCCAACACCTTTGGCCCGCAGAAGTACAAGGAGGTGGAAGAGGAGATCGGCGGCTTCACTCTTGAAGGCGTCGATGTCGTCGTCCTTAGCCGCGATCACGGTTTCGACAGCCTCCTCTCCGACCTTCTGGGCTATCTTGTTCAGCCCCTTTGCAAACAGCTTCGATACGTAAGAGCCCTCGATGGGTTCGGTAGATCGACTAGCGATCACGGATTCCAGTTCGGTGAGAAACGAAAGAGATCTATCAGACTCACCGAAACAAGTCTCAGCACCCGTGTGACAAACAGGCCCGGTCGGACGAGCTTTTATCAGCAGCGTATCGTTATCGCAGTCAGGCGTGATCGAGACGACCTCAAGAAAATTCCCACTCGTCTCGCCCTTGGTCCAAAGCCGTTGTTTCGATCGGGAAAAGAAGGTAACGCGGCCGGTGGCCTCGGTTTGCTCGATCGCTTCCGCGTTCATGAACCCGAGCATCAAGACATTACCGGCTTCCGCATCTTGAATGATCGCCGGCACAAGGCCATCCGAGTATTTTTCAAACTCAAGTTTCATAACCGCACATCGACTCCCCGCATTCTAAGGAAGGATTTCAACTCCGGGATCTCGATCTCGCCGTAATGGAAAACACTTGCCGCAAGAGCAGCGTCGGCCTTCCCGTGGACGAAAACATCCGCGAAGTCGTCGAGGGTTCCTGCCCCACCCGACGCGATCACCGGCACACCGAGCGATTCCGAGATCGTTCGCGTCAGTTCAATTTCGAAACCACCCTTTGTCCCGTCAGCGTTCATAGAGGTCAACAATATTTCCCCGGAACCACGTTCAACGCCATTCTTGATCCAGTCGAAAGCATCGAGTTCCGTCGCCACCCGGCCGCCGTTCAGAAAGACTCGCCATCCGTCGTCCGTCAATTTCGCATCCACCGCGAGAACGACGCACTGCGAACCGAAGTTATTTGCCGCTGCCTGAATCAACGACGGATCTCGGACAGCCGCCGTGTTGATGGATACTTTGTCGGCTCCTGCATCGAGCAAACGTCCGATATCAGCGGACGACGCGATCCCGCCACCGACGGTGAACGGAATGTTGATCCGCCGAGCGATCTCGGCTACCAGCGACGCAAACGTCTTCCGCCCTTCATTCGTGGCGGAGATATCGAGAAACACAAGCTCATCAGCACCACCTGCCGAATACTTTTCCGCCAACTCGACCGGATCGCCGGCGTCCCGTAACCCAATGAAATTAGTACCCTTAACCGTCCGTCCGTTCTTGACGTCCAGACACGGAATGATGCGTTTAGCGAGCATACCTTGCCAACTCCTCGTCCGAGATCCTTCCTTCGTATATCGCCTTCCCGACGATCACCGCCGAACACCCGATATGCTCCAAACTTTCCACATCACCGATAGAGCTAACGCCGCCGCTGGCGATAAGATCGAGCTGCGGAACGACCGCCAGGATCCTGTCGTACAGTCTGATCGCCGGCCCCGCCATCGCACCGTCGCTCCCGATGTCCGTCACGAAAGCTTGCCGCACTCCTCGTGCAACTCGCTCGCTCAGCATCTCGATAACGTCAACCTGAGTTTCAGTCGCCCAGCCGTCAATCGCAACCTTTCCATCCTTTGCATCGGCCCCGAGCAATATCCGATCTCCGCCGAACCGCTCAAGCCATCCAAAGAATTGTTCAGGGTCTCGGTAGGCGACACTTCCGATATTTGCTACCTCGGCTCCTGCTTCGAACACCGCCGAAAGATCGTCGTCGGTCTTGATCCCGCCGCCGAAATCTATGACAAGGTCGGTGGCCGACGCGACCCTCAAAAGTACCTCCAGATTCGACGGTCTTCCACTCTTCGCTCCGTCCAGGTCAACCATATGAAGTCGGCGAAGGCCGAGTCCCTCAAATCGTTTCGCGGCTTCCAACGGGTCATCGGCGTAAACGGTCTTCCGCGCAAAATCGCCATGCGTCAGACGCACGCACTTGCCGTCGATAACGTCTATTGCGGGAATGATCTCGATCATAGATTCAGAAAATTCTCCAAGATCCGCCCGCCGACCGAACCCGATTTTTCGGTGTGAAACTGCACTGCATGAAAGTTCTTATACGACAACGCCGCACTGAATTCGTCGCCGTATACAGAGGCGGCCGTCGTATCTTCGCCGCCTTCGACAAAGTAGCTATGGACAAAATAGACGAAAGAGCTGTCCGGAACGCCTGCAAAGAGCGGCCCCCGAAGGTCTGTGATCTGGTTCCAACCCGTGTGCGGCACCTTCAACCCGTCACCCAAAAATCGCTTTACCCGATTAGGCAGCAATCCGAGACACACGGTCTCGTTCTCCTCGGATGACGAACACATCAGCTGCATTCCGAGACACACGCCAAGGACCGGTTGCCGCAACGAGCGGATCACTTCGTCGAGTCTTCGATCTCGAAGATAGGACATCGCGGTGGAGGCTTCGCCGACCCCGGGGAAGATCACCTTATCAGCGGAATTCAAGACTTCCGCGTCATCGGAGATCACCGGTTCGACACCTACACGTTTCAGCGCGTTCGCGACGGATGCGGTGTTCCCGGCGTTGTATTTCACGATCGCAACTCTCACAAAACTCCTTTTGTGCTGGGCAGCGAATCACCGTCGCGACGCACCGCCATCTTGATCGCCTTGGCGAAGGCCTTGAAAATAGCCTCGATCTTGTGGTGTTCGATGGTGCCTTCAGCCTTAACATTCAGGTTGCACAAGGCCTTGTCCGAGAACGACTTAAAGAAATGGAAAAACATCTCGGTCGGCATCTCGCCGATCATTTCCCGCTTGAATTCGGCCTCCCAAACGATCCAGTTTCGACCGCCGAAATCGATCGCGACCTGAGCAAGGCAATCGTCCATCGGCAGACAGAAGCCGTATCGCTCCATCCCGCGCTTGTCTGCGAGCGCGAGCGAAAACGCTTCGCCCAACGTGATCGCCAGGTCCTCGATGGTGTGGTGTTCGTCGATGTGCAGATCGCCTTTTGCTTTGATCTTCAGGTCTATCGATCCGTGCCGGGCGATCTGTTCGAGCATGTGATCGAAAAACGAAATTCCCGTCGTGATCTCGGCCCGGCCAGAGCCATCGAGATTCAGTTCGATGGAGATGTCCGTTTCCTTCGTTGTGCGGCGATGTGCGGCGATTCGAGCCGGTCGCCGAAGCAGATCGTAGATCTCATCCCACGTATCGACCACAAAAGCATCGTCACCATCCAACGGAAAATTCTCATTGCGAATGTAGATCGCCTTTGCACCGAGGTTGCGCCCAAGTTGAACATCGGTAGGCCGGTCACCGATCACGTACGAATTCGCAAGGTCCTAGTCGCCCGTCATATATTTTCCGAGCATTCCCGTTCCCGGCTTTCGCGGCGGAGCGTTCTCGGGCGCAAACGTCGTGTCGACGAATACGTCCGCGAACTTGACCCCTTCATCCGCCAGTGTCTGGAGCACAAAGTTCTGCGCCGGGTAGAACGCCGATTCGGGGAAACCATCTGTTCCCATCCCGTCCTGGTTCGTAACCATCACGAGCAAAAAGTCGGTCTCACGCCCGATCTTCGCGAGAGTCGTGATCGCGGCTGGCTGAAACCGCAGCTTCTCCAGCAGGTCGACCTGAAAATCATCAGGCTCGCGAATGATCGTCCCGTCACGGTCAATAAACAGTACCCGTTTCATACGCTTTTCGTCCCCACTCTGAAACTTTTTAGAGCTTCCAACAATTGGTCGTTCTCCGCCTTCGTTCCTACCGTGATCCGCAGACAACCTTCGCACAACATAACGGAAGTGCGGTTACGGACAACGATCCGCTCGCCGATCAGATGCTGATAGATGGCGTTGGCATCTGTCGTTTTGACAAGGATAAAGTTCGCGTCAGTCGGATAGACCGTCTGAGCAAACTCGAACGCCACGAGTGCTTCGACCAGACGAGATCGCTCCGCTATGGTCTCGCCTATCCAGGCCTGAACGTTATCTCGTTTCACGATCGCATCGAGCACCGCTCGCTGAGCGATCCCGCTCACATTATACGGAGGCTTCACGCGGTTCATGAGACTGATCATCTCGGACGAGGCGAATGCCAGCCCGACCCGCAAACCCGCCATCGCCCACGCTTTCGAAAATGTCTGAAGAACGACAAGATTCGGGAATCGTTTCAGCTCGGTAATGAGCGATTCCGAATCGGCAAAATCGATGTATGCTTCGTCGACCACAACTATTCCGTGAAACTCTTCGGCGATCCGAATAACATCCTGCCGCCGCATCAGATTGCCGGTGGGATTATTCGGCGAGCAGATAAAGATGAGTTTTGTCGTAGGCGTGACTGCGGAAAGGATAGCGGGAACGTCCAGGTGAAACTCGGAAAGCAGCGGGACCTCCTTCACCGTAGCATCATTGATGTCTGCCGAAACTTGATACATTCCGTAGGTCGGCGGGCAAACGATACATTCGTCTTTCCCCGGCTCGCAGAAGATGCGAAATAGCAGATCGATTGCTTCATCACTTCCATTCCCGACAAAGATCTGCGACGGGTCGACTAGGGTCAATTCACCTACCCGTGTTTTCAGTTCTTTCTGGAGCGGATCCGGATAACGGTTATAACCATTTCCCGCCGGCGAACCGAATGCGTTCTCATTCGCATCGAGAAACACCTCTGCCGAACCGGCAAACTCGGACCGGGCTGACGAATATGGCTTGAGTCTCCGAATGTTCTCTCGCACCAGACTGTCCAGATCGAAACTCATCCCTGGTACTCCCTTCGAATTGCGACGGCATTTCTGTGCGCCTCGAGACCTTCGGCTGCCGCCAGCGTCTCGATCACCGGCCCGAGATTCCGTATGCCATCTTCGCTCACCTGCTGATACGTGATCGTCTTCATAAAACTCGCCGTCGACACACCGCTGAACGCTCGTGCGGCACCGTTAGTTGGCAGCGTATGATTCGTTCCCGAGGCATAGTCACCTGCACTTTCACACGAATAGTTTCCGATGAAGATCGAACCTGCGTTCGTGATCGAACCTGTGATATTCTCAGCATCCTTCACTGCGAGG
>JBEBGW010000170.1:0-9042 GCA_040081025.1 Pyrinomonadaceae bacterium
ATTGACGGCGAGACGTGGAAGCCGATCGTCAGCAATCAGCTGCCTGCAGCAAAGGACGGCGAAGCGGCATTTGCCGCAAGCGGTACGTGTCTTTATATCAGTCCTGCGAACGGCGATTTGTTTCTCGTTTCGGGCGGCTCGGATGCTCGGGTGTTCAAATCTACTGATCGCGGCAAGTCATGGACAGTGGCGACCACTCTGATCGTAAAGGGGACGCCCGGAAGCGGCATATTTTCTATCGCGATGTCCAATGCGAAGAATGGCGTGATCGTCGGCGGGAATTATGAAAAGCCGAGTGAAGCTGCGAACGCCTTGGCCTTCACATCCGATGGGGGAATCACTTTTCAGGCGGCTGAAGGCCTGAGCGGTTACCGCTCCGGCGTTGCGTATTTGGATAGCAAGACGTTGGTCGCTGTCGGCACTAACGGAAGTGACATTTCTAATGACCGGGGCGCGACGTGGAAGAGGATCGGTGACGAGAATCTGAACGCCGTGGCCGCGAAAGGCAACAAAGCAGTATGGGTGGTTGGGCCGAAAGGGGCGGTCTTTAAATTCAAGAATTAGAAACAATGAAGAATATTCTGCTAGTAAACGTCCTTTTTGTCCTTGCATCCATCGTCGCAGGTCAGCCGACCCAACCGACAGGCGAGGCACCTGCTGCCAGAGATCCGTTCTCGCCAAAGGCGCTGGTTGAGGAATCAATAAAGAATGTTCCCTGCAAGATCCCTGAGCGGAAAGATGGTGTAAAGAAGCTGTTCCTTGAGGCCGGGGCTCTAGAGAATGACATCACGTTCGAAACATTCGACAAAGATAAAGCGGCGAACGTCGTGGTCAGGAAGTCGGGTAAGTCTAAAGAAACGATCGTTATCGGTGCTCACTACGATCGGACAAGCACTGGCTGCGGCGTTACGGACAATTGGTCGGGCGTGTCGATCATCGCGCATATCTACCGGACGATCCGCGGAATGGACACTGAGAAAAGTTATGTGTTCGCCGCCTTCGACCGGGAGGAAGAAGGGCTCAAGGGTTCTCGCGAAATGGTAAAAGGAATGTCTGAGGCTGACCGGGCGAACGTCTGCTCGATGGTCAACTTCGATAGTTTCGGCCAAGGGTATCCGATGGCTCTGCGAAATGCCTCAAGTTCAAAGATGGTCAAGTTCGCCGAGGATTTTGCAAAGGAATCGAAAATAAACTTCACGGCGGTTGCTATCGAAGGCGCGAGTTCCGATTCCGCCTCGTTTGTCGAGAAGAAGATACCGGCGATCACTCTAAGCGGACTTTCTTCTAACTGGCAGGAGATCTTGCACTCATCGAACGATAAGGTAGAAAAAGTGAACATGGACAGCGTATATATGGGCTATCGATTCGGTGTCGTGTTTGTCTCGAAACTAGACGGCCTGCCTTGCGGAGAGTTTCGAAAGGATTGATCGATCAAGCAAAACGCGATTCGGCTAACGCTGCAAGGCGGATACGGTTACAATGATGTCCGGCAAGTAGAGCGAAGCTAACAAATGCAGCATCAAGGTTTCATCAGCGTTCCATTCAAGACCGAATCGGCTCACGGGCTGACGTCGTATAACGGCGTCGCGAAGTTTTCGCCGGCAGGGATCGTTCTTGAGTTTGAATCGAAGATCTTCGGCCTGATCCCCGGGGGAGTGAAAGAAGTACGCCTTCCGATCGGCGAGATACTCGACATCAAATTCAAGAAAGGATTTCTGAGGCTCGGAGCCAAGATCGTCATCCGGACTAAGACGTTCGCAGTTCTCGCCGCCATGCCGAACGACAACGGCCGCGTCACACTCAAGCTGATCCGCGACGATTTCGAACTTGGCAGATCGGCCGTCGACCAGATCCACAAGGATATGTCTGGCTATGCCGCCGAACTCCCGCCGCCTCGAACACCCGTGGGCGAACTATTCGGTGACGAGAGCGAGGACGAAACGCGGCCCTTATCTAAATCTGCAGATTAGTTTCACGCTTCAACAATTTGTTTACATTTAGAGTATTGTGGTTGGATTAGATCCGTTCGACGTTGTGCCGACCCATCGTTGAAAGCCCATGCTGCGAAATCTTGCCCTATTGCTCGCTCTGATATTTGCGGTTCTTGGCCTGCTGCATTTCTATTGGGCAGCGGGCGGTTCGCTCGGTGGGGGAACGGCGATCCCGTCGCTGGCGGGCGAGAAAATATTCACACCTTCAGCCTTCGCTAGCGCTACCGTCGGGATACTCCTTCTGCTCGGCACGTATGCTTTTGTCGGGCGGATCGGATATCTGACTTTCGGTTTTCCCGGTTGGCTGTTTCGTTTCGGCACTGCCGTAATTTCCTTACTTTTCCTGCTCAGGGCCATTGGCGAATTTCGTTACGTCGGTTTTTTCAAAAGCATCCGAGACACCGAATTTGCAGCGCGGGATAGCTACTTGTTTTCTCCGCTTTGTCTCTTCATCGCGGGTTGCGCTTTCCTGATCAGTTACTACGATCCTATCGATCGGCATTGACCGTTCGGTAAAAACACCATGGCAAATCAACCTCGAATGCCTTTTTGGATGAAGGTCGCGTTGGTAGCGACCGGCGTACTGAACATGTTCGGAGCCCTTTTGTTTCTGCCGGCCTCGGAATCGCTTCGTGCAGCCAATGGATTTCCGGCGGGGTCGCACCCGTTCTACCTTTCGATAATTTCGAGTTGGATATTTCTTTTCGGACTTTGCTATCTGTGGTTGGGGATCAAGGGAAGAAACGAACGATTATTCCTCGTTATCGGAGCGGCGGGTAAGGCTGCTTTCGTTGTGCTGGCCTTCCTGTTTGCCGCACTGGGAGACGTTCCGTTGACGACCGCCCTCAGCACGCTGCCGGATCTCGTGTTCGCGGCGATGTTCACTTATTACCTGGTTACATCGACCGGAACGAATCGCGTCGGCGAGTGATCGCCAAAAAAAGAAGAAGGCACCATTCTCAAATGAGAACAGTGCCTTTTCTAATCCGCAGATTCAACTATCGAGGCGGAGCAGTCCGCGGGTCCGGCTTCATCGTGAGCTTGTATTCCTTCGGAGGCTCGGCTCCGAGCAGGTGCTTGACGAAATAATCCCACCGACGACGAGTCATATACAGGCTGTCGCCACCATATCCGTGACGGGCGTTGGGGAAGATTATCAGGTCATAATCCTTGTTCGCTTTGTGCAGCTGCTCGACGATCAGATACGTATTGTACGGCGGGACGTTGTCGTCCATGCCGCCGTGCGCAAGCAGCAGCTTGCCTTTAAGGTTCTTAGCGTAGATCTGGTTCGCCTGCTTCTCGTAGTTGTCCGTTCCTTCCTCCACGCTTTTAAGGAGGCCGATATACCGCTCGCCCCAATCGTCCTCATAATTCCGATTGTCGTGATTGCCGGATTCCGCGATTCCCACCTTATAAAAATCCGGGTAGTTGAACATCGCAGCCGCCGTCGCGAAACCGCCGCCTGAGTGTCCCCAAACGCCAACCCGACCAAGGTCCAAATACGTGTGAGTCTTCGCGAGTTCGCGGATGCCGGCGATCTGGTCTTCGAGCGTGTTGTCGGCCATGTTGCCGTAGCAGACGTCGTGGAACGATTTCGAGCGGTCCGGGTTGCAGGTACCGTCGATCACTATCACAACGAACCCGAGTTCGGCGAGAGCCTGATTGTCGTTACGGCTTGGACCGAAATTGCGTGTGCCGACGCCGCCGCCCTGCGGACCCGGATAGATGTAATTGATCACTGGATACTTTTTGGAGCGGTCGAGGTTCGTTGGAGTGAACATCAGGCCATAAAGATCCCATTTGCCGTCGCGCGACTTTACCTTGATCGGTGTAACCGGTTTCCATCCCGCAGCACGAAGCCGCGAAATATCGGTCTTCTCGATCTCCGTGATCATCTTGCCGTTCATATCGCGAAGATTTACAACCTGTGGAACGTCCGGCTTCGAAAAGGTATCAACAAGATATTTACCGTCGGGCGATAGCGTAACCTGGTGATTGCCGTCCTCCGGCGTCAGCAACTGGATGCCCGTACCGTCGAAGTTGATCTTGTAGAAATGTGAGAAGTACGGATCTCGGCCGGATTCTCGGCCGTTCGCATAAAAGTAGATGACGCGTGCCTTTCGGTCGATCTTCTCGATCTGTGAAACGACAAAGTTTCCTTTGGTGATCTGATTTTTAACACGACCCGTCGCAAGGTCATAGAGGTAGATGTGTCCCCAATCGTCTCGTTCCGAATACCAGATCGCCTCATTTGATTCGGGCAAATACTCCCAGTTCTCGGCGCCCTGTCCTGATTCATACTGCGTCGCGACTTTTTCCTCAAAGACGTCGCGTACGTCGCCGCTTGCGACATTCGCAACACGGTATTTAGCTGATTTGTGGTCACGCGAACTCGAAACGAACGCGAGAGTCGAACTGTCGGCGCTCCAGCGGTTGTCGCCGAACACTCCGCCTACGGCGATATCGTCCGACAAAGTGCCTCGGTGATCGTCCGGCTCCATCTTGAACCGCACGGTCGTTCCGGTTTCGACGTCGATCACGACCCGATGGATCTTTGCGATTTCCTTGTCTTGCGGCAACGGATATTTCCACGCCTCGAGCTTCGGAGCACCCACGTTCGTCGTCACGAGATACATATCGCTGACGTGCCGTTGATCCTGTTGAAAGGTCGCAACCTTCTTCGAATCAGGCGACCACTTCACGATCGCCCGATCGCTGTGCGTCCAACCTGCGTTGTCAGTCGCATAGCCGAAATCTTTCACACCATCTGTCGTGAGTTGTCTCTCCTGTTTCGTCGCACTATCGCGGACGTAGAGATTCCAATCCTTTATGAAAACCTCTTTTTTACCATCCGGCGACCGAACTCCACCGCCGGCTCCTCCGAAACGTCCCGGACCGCCGGTACCCGCAGGTGCCGTCACCCCGATCTCTTCTGCGGTCGCACCCGTCCGTTTTTGCCCGGTCGCGGGATCTACGATCACGAACTCACGGCCGGTCGCGGTCAGCACCTGATACCAAAATCGACCATCCGGAAGCCAGGTCGGCCGAGCGCCTGCCCTATCGACAAGTGGTGCCGTGCCGTAGGAAAGCATCTTTTCAGCCCGGGCGTAATCGTCGGCCGTTAGTTGTCGGGTTTGAGCAACTACGCCGATCGAAAGACAAAGCGCGAGAGCGGCGATCGAAACGAAAACGCGAATTTTTGTCATAGGTTGTAGAAAATATCTAGGACTTGGAATATCTGATATTATCGGACATTCCAACACGAATCGACAATTCAGTAAGTCGAATTTAGGAGAGAAAAGATGCCAAAGTACGTGATCGAACGCGACATTCCGGGTGCCGGCGACATGACGGCGGATGACCTGATGGCCGCTTCGCAGAAGTCTTGCAGCGTGCTCGACGGACTTGGGTCTGAGATCCAGTGGATCCATTCTTACGTGACCGGCGACAAGATCTATTGCGTCTACACGGCGCCAAGCGAAAAGCTGATCGAGGAACACGCCCGTGAGAGCGGCTTTCCTGCGAACCGCATCTCCGAAGTACGTGCGATGATCGACCCGACGCGTGCGGGAGCCTAGCCTCGGAAAACTGATTGCCGCTCATTCCACATCGCCCGCGTTTCTGCAGCGTGCGGCGATCGTGGCGGCTCTGTCGTTTCTGTTTTTCCTGGTTGCCCTGATCTTCTATCTCGTCTGGCAGAGCTTCTTATACTTCATACTCGCGACCGGCTTTCTGATCGTCCAGCTTTTCACGATGATCGGATGGTGGCTGCAGAAGCGAAACGCCGTCAGCATCTACTCGAACGGCATCGTCTATCGGAAATGTCAAACTCGCTGGGACGAGATCGAGGCCGTCGAGCGTCGATTGGATTCGTCGCTCGAGATCGTTCTATCTAAAGAGGAGATCGTCGAAATACCTGCCTCGATCCAAGGTATCGACCGGATCGAATCGTTCATTCGCGAACGTCTTAGCTAGATCGGTAACCTTTTTGTTCCACGCGATTTTCTAGTATCCTAATAGTTTGAATTTGCACTGTATAACCCGCACTTATACCGCAACGGAGCACTTATGAGCGTAGAAGTCGTAATGCCGCAGATGGGCGAATCGATCACCGAAGGTACTGTATCCAAATGGCTTAAGGCCGTCGGAGACAAGATCGAAAAAGACGAGGCGATTCTTGAGATCTCGACCGATAAAGTCGATGCCGAGGTCCCGTCGCCTGCTGCGGGTACGCTCACTGAAATTCGTCATCAGGAAGGCGAAACCGTCGAAGTAGGGACAGTTCTAGCGACGATCGGTGCCGAAGGCGAGGTAGCCACGACCGCTCCCGCAGCAGAGGCGCCGAAAGTTGAAAGTGCCCCGGTCGAAGTCGCTGAGGCTCCCGCTCCCGCGATCATCGCGGACGCGGTTGCAGCTCCTGCGGCGTCAAGAGCGGCAGCACCCGCGGGCGATGCGACCGAAGTCGTGATGCCGCAGATGGGCGAGTCGATAACTGAGGGCACCGTTTCCAAATGGCTCAAGGCGGTTGGTGACGATATCGCGAAGGATGAGCCGCTACTCGAGATTTCGACGGACAAGGTTGACGCCGAGGTCCCTTCTCCCGCGGCCGGTAAGCTTCTAGCTATCAATGTCGAGGAAGGCCAGACGGTCGAAGTTGGGTCCGTGCTCGCACTCGTTGGAGCGTCAGGTGGGGCGCCCGTAGCAGCGAATCTTCCGTCAGTACCACCTGCGGTAGCGGGCGGGGACGTTAAGGCCACCGCCGAGGCGACTCCTGCTCCTCAAGTAAAAGCCGTCGCCGCAAGTTCGAACGGCGGTGACGTAACCGTCGACGATCTTCGCCGAACCAAAAGCAGCCCGCTCGTTCGCAGCATCGCCAAAGAACACGGCATCGATATCACCCGAATTCCGGGATCGGGAATCAGCGGCCGCGTGACGAAGGAAGACATTCTGTCGTTCCTCGAAACCGGAGCGGCCCTGCGTCCGGAAGACCTACTTGTGAAGGGCGCCGCTACATCGGTCGCAGCTCCGCAAAAGGCCGCGGCATCGACCTACACCGCCGCACCGATCACCACATCGATGGGCGACCGAGTCGAGAAGATGTCGGTGATGCGCAAGAAGATCTCGGAGCATATGACGTTCTCCAAACAGACGTCGGCTCACGTGACCAGCGTTTACGAGATCGACATGACGAACGTCGCGAAGTTCCGCGATAAGAACAAGTCCGCCTTCGCCGAGCGTTACGGCACCAAGTTGACGTACATGCCCTTCATCTTCCAAGCCGTGACGAACGCGATCCGCAAGTTCCCGATCGTCAACTCGCAAGTCGATGGCGAGAACATCGTCTATAAGGGCGACATCAATCTCGGTATGGCGGTCGCGCTGGATTGGGGGCTGATCGTGCCGGTCATCCGCAAGGCGGATACGCTGTCGCTTTCGGGCCTCGCACTCGCGGCAAACGATCTCGCCGATCGTGCCCGAACGAAGAAACTCAATCCAGACGAAGTTACCGGCGGCACATTCACCATTACCAACCCAGGCGTATTCGGCGGACTGTTCGGTACACCGATCATCAACCAGCCGCAGGTTGCGATCCTTTGCGTTGGCACGATCGAGAAACGGCCGAAGGTGCTGACCACGCCCGACGGTGACGACTACATTGCGATCCGCAGCATGGCGTACTTCGCTCTTACCTACGATCACCGAATTGTGGACGGCGCCGATGCAGAGCGATTCCTGTCGTTTATGAAGGAATATCTCGAAACGGCCGAGTTTTCACTCTGATCGGCGCGCGAAGAAAGTCCTTGATTTCTGGGTGATGTTGTGTATTATCTCACCTAGTACTTGAGGTTTTTAGTTCGCAACATCTTCGTATTGTCCGATTGTGCAACAGTATCGGACACAACAGGCCCGACATACAGGAATCTACGTATAAAAACGATACGTCCTCGATTTTCCGATCAATAGACCGATCTTGCTAAATCATTGAACAATCTAGGGTTGTAAGGTAACTCCCAACGGGGAAGCAGACTGGCACGGCGCTTGTTATGAGACCAAGCAGCGGAAATCGCGTTAGGTATTTGACGGGTGTTTGTCGGGGAGATTACGAAGGGTCTGTACGAAAACGTTACAACCTTCGACATCGTTCAAGCGTCTATCGCACGGTTCGCACTAATCGAAATTGCACATATCGCGAGGAGTTCAAAAGATTATGAAAAAACTAGCAGGAATTTTATTGGCGGTTGCTATCAGCGCCGGTGCCGTATTTGCTCAGGATGCACAGCTTCGTACGCTGACCGCAGGTCAGAAGTACAAGCTCAAAGGCGCTGTCGTTGCCAAGGATGACGACCAGTCGTTCGTCCTGCGTGACACAACGGGTGTTGACACTCGCGTGGTGATCTCGCCGGAAAGCAGCATCAAGACCAAGGGCGGATTCTTCGGCGGCGGTGATCGCGTGGCAAGCACGCAGATCGTTCGCGGTCTCTATATGGAGGTCGAAGGACGCGGAGATGGATCGGGCGGCCTAACGGCGAACAAGATCCGTTTCGACAAAGATGATTTCAAGGTCGCACAGTCGATCGATACACGCGTCGGACCGGCGGAGCTTCGATTGACCGCGGCTGAAGAGAATGCGAAACGCGTCTCCGGCCAGATCGATGAGCTGATGGCCATCTCGAACGCCGCACGCGGCGGAGCGAGAGCTGCACAGGAAACGGCTGACGCAGCAGTTGCAGGCGTCAACGCAACCAACGAGCGTATTACCGCTCTTGACGACTATGTAGTTCAGTCGACCGAAACGGTTAACTTCCGCGTAGGCAGTGCTGTTCTTTCAGCCGAAGGTAAAGAGAAGCTTGACTCGATCGCTACGCAGGCGATGACCCTCAAGGGTTATGAAGTCGAGATCACCGGTTTTGCTTCGGCAGAAGGTGGTACGCAGATGAACAAGAAGCTCAGCGAGAGCCGAGCACGTGCCGTCATCAACTACTTGGTTGAAACGCACAACATCCCGCTTCGCCGCATCGGAACCTCGTTCGGATTTGGCGAACTGCAGGCG
>JBEBGW010000171.1:0-9032 GCA_040081025.1 Pyrinomonadaceae bacterium
ATCGAAATGTTTAGACAATCATCTTCAAACGTCGCGCGCATTGTAGTGTCGTCAGCGGTTGAAGACAGTTGATAAGAAAACCCGGGTGACGCGACACCAAACTCGACACTCTCGCTGATCTTTCCGGTCCTGCTCAGTTGATCGACCTCACTCTGCGTCAAACGAAGCCGAACCGAGTTTCCGCGAATCCTCAATTTCATACATTTTGATAGTAGCCGTGAAAAACGATTATTTGCGTGACTTATATCACCAAAACTTCTAAACGTCTCACTTAACCTTAATTTCAAGCTAAGGAGGCTTTATACCATAATGCAAACATTCGCAACCAAAACAGTTCGTGAGATCGCCCTCGAGTCCCCCGCGACCACCCGTGTTTTTGAAGAATTTAAGATCGATTACTGCTGCGGAGGCCGTAAGTCTCTTGATGAAGCATGTGCCGCCGCCGGACTCGATCCGATCGTCGTCTCACAGAAGATCGAAGCCGCGTTGAAGGATCAGAGTGCTCGCGGAGAAAACGGAGCGTCTGACAAGCGGTCCGCTTCGGAACTAATTGATTACATAATCTCAAAGCATCATATCTTCACCGTCGAGGAGATCGAACGTCTGACGCCATTGATGGAAAAGGTATGCACGCGGCATGGCGATCAACATCCCGAACTGTTCAAACTACAAACGATTTTTCTTGCGCTTGCAAACAGTTTGATCCCGCATATGAGAAAAGAGGAGGCCGTTCTGTTTCCATATATTCAGATGCTCGAATCATCCATTGCGGGAAATTCTCCGGCTGCTCCTCCGCATTTTGGCACGGTAGCAAATCCGATCCGAATGATGATGGCTGATCACGAAGAGGATGGTGAGCGTCTACGGGTAATGCGGGAGATCACAGACGATTACACGCTGCCTGAGGGCGCGTGCCCAAGCTACACGGCTCTGTACGCAGGTTTGCAGGACCTCGAAAAGGATCTGCACCGGCATATTCATCTTGAAAATAATGTGCTGTTCCCGGCGGCAGTCGATCTCGAACGAAGTATTCTTGTGAGTGTTTAGAAAATATTCTATACGGCTCGACTCCAGCTTCCGCACAGGCCAGTATGGACCCTTTTATAGTAAGTTCGCGTCTTCCGTTGGAGACGCGAACGCTAAAATATGTCCGTCCGTGTCAAGACTGTATGCAACCGAATCTCCCCAATCTCTGGGCGCTAGCGGGCTGAGTTCCAGTCCTCCGGCGGCGATCGCCCGCGCGTGAAAGGCAGCGGGATCCTGAACGACTAGATAGAGCTCCGAACGCGGAATGCCGCGCGCCGATGATGGATTAGGGATGGCGTTGCCCAATAGCCGCACGATCCCCGACTCGGGCATTAGACCAAGAACTGTCTGATGTCCCAGGGAAAACTTCGTCATGCCGGGCACATCGAGGGTTGGTGCCTCTCCCAGGACTGTTGAATAGAATGCCGCGCTACGCTTCTGGTCGGATACGTATAAAATGAAATGGGCCTTCATATTTCTGTAATTCTGTTTAGACTTGATTCAAGTATCTATCATGCTGCCATTTTCAGTATCCCTCGATCCGTTGCTTGTTGCACGGATTGGCGACGGGGTTTCATAGCGCCTTACCTGTAATAGAAGCTCGCGGTGCATTGTGACATTAACTGTTGACAAATGTCGCTTTTCACCGCTTCCTTGAAGAGTGGATAAGCGTCAGGAATCAGCGATCAAACAAAATGGCATCTTCACTCTTGCCCAAGGGAAAGAGTTCGGGCTGAGCCAGCAAGCCATTTCAAGACTCGTTGCCGCTAAGGATCTTAAGCGGGTGGGCCGCGGGATCTACCTTCACCCCGACGCCCGGCTGGATCGAGATGTGAGCTTTCAAATCGCATCTGCGAAATTCGGTCCGAAAGCGGCGATCGGCGGTCTTTCCGCTCTCTATCACTATAACCTTGCTGAGCAAGTCCCCGGACAGGTGTGGGTGCTTGTACCGCCGGGAAAAAGGACAAGGGTAAGAGGCTATAAACTTATCCGAACAAAGACAAGACTCGACAGAGAGATCGTCGATGAAAAGGGCTATCGGATCGTAACCGTCGAGAGGGCCGTTCTTGAGGGGCTGAAATTCATCACAAAGATCGGCGAAAAAACCGCGATCAAGGCGGCGCGAGAAGCCCTCGCCAATGGACAGACGAGCGAACTGAAACTCGGAAGAGCCGCGAAAGACCTCGGGCTCGAATCGGTGCTGACAAAATATCTGGAGGTCATCACACCGTGACGACGAAAGCAAAAGGCAACTCCGTGCCGCAAAAGTTTGCGGACTTGAGCCGGACGCTTGGCGTGCCTTTCCAGAACCTTGAGACAGCATTTCTGCTTGAGTGACTCGTCGTAAAATTGATCGCGGATGAGACCCTGCATCAGCACTTAGTTTTTAAGGACGGATTCGTCGGGTTAACGATCTACATTCTCACCGATATAAGGTCATTGTTCTCGGCGCGAGGACATGTGTTCGCCGCATTGTCAGTTGTCGTCTTTGGCGAATGGTCCTCCATTGACCGTATAGCTTCGAATTTGTGATTGTCAGACGGGTGCGCGTAACGCATGACCATCCGAAGACTTGAGTGTCCCAACAAGGCCGCCAGCGTTAGCAGGTCACCGGGCCGTCGTTCTAGGAACCGCGTCGCGAAGGTGTGCCTGAAGGAGTATAGGGTGCACGATCCATCCGTTCCGCTTCGATTGGCACCGTCGATCTTGCTGCGCTTAAGAGTTCCATAGTGAGCATTGTTGAATTTTATGGCCGGACTGTTGGGATCATTGCCGCCTCTTCCTCCGGGGAAAACATATTTGCCTTTCGAGTTGGTCAACCGTTTTGTCAGGACATCGGTTGCCCGCATCGACAGCGGGATCGATCTTCTCGCCGCCTTCGTTTTGCCGTCCCTTACCATGAGGTATGGTTTTTCCACATTGAGAGAAACATCCTGAATCGCCAGTCTGCAAAGTTCCACCGGCCGTAGACCAGTTTCGACCAGTAAGATCGCATAGTCCCGAAGTGGGAGCGATGAGCATGCGAGGTAGTGAAGCTCCTCCTCTTTATTCAGCACCCGCCCGGGCTCATTTTCTTCAATTAGAAAATCCACGAATCTGGCCGGGTGTGACGTAAGCACTCCATCCGCGACGAGGTTGCTGAACATCTTCTTTAGGCAGGCGAGTTCCCTGTTCACTGTTGCATTCGAGATCTTCTTTTTCGTTCTTTTCGGCTTTCCCGATTTCGGTCTCAGTCCACTAACAGTTCCGAACTGTGATCTTCGCCGGGTGATGAACGCCTCGATCTGCGGTTTCGCGATTAGGTTGACGCGAATGTTCCCGAAATGAGCGATCAACGCTTTCGACGCTGTTTTGTAGCGGATAGTCGTGTTCTTCTTTTGCCTCGAAGCCGACCATTCGAGAAAATCCGCGATCGCCTGTTTGAATGTGGGGTAATCCCTCTTCTCCAGGAAGCCTACTCCCTCGTTGCGGAGTTTCGTGCGAAAGGCCTCCGCGTACGCTTCAGCTTTCCTTTTGTTGGTGTAACCGGTGGACCGTTCAATCCGGCGCCCCTCGAAAACGAACCGCATCGACCACGTTTTTCCGTTGTTCTGTTTGTACAGCTTCATCTCGCTAGGTAGGCCGTGGGGTATCCAAAGTTTCGTCGTAGCGCGGGCAATGGCGCTTGATCGTTACGCTCTACCATGCTGCCGACCGCTTTTTTGCTATTTAGGGATATGCCGACTCATTCAAGGTTTGCTCGTCTTCGAACCTGTTTCTCTTTGACACTAGATCCTTCAGGCAAGTCGAACGGCAATCGTTATGCCAGCGATCGGGAGGACGATCGGTGCGAAACAAGCGGTAATTTATAGGACGGTGATTCAGATCAAGTAGCGACGCAACCAAGATCTGGCACGATTTCGCACCAATGGTGCAGGTTTGCACCAAGGCAACCTGACGTTTGCGGCGACCTTAGAAAAGTACCGAAAGAAGATGTCTGAAAATCGAGAGGTTCCGGTGTGAAGCTTAGTCGCGAAGTCGCCCTAGTAGCTGGTCCCCGCTCGAAAGAAGACAGGATTCAGCGATGCCGGGGCGGCACAATGAGCCGCGGTCCGATCTACGTCCTGATTACAATTAAATATGTCCCATTTAGCAACAATCTGGCAAAGTTTCGCTTGAGTTATAGCGGAAACTAAGTGTATAATGTCCTGATTAGCGTAAGCAGGACATAGAATGTCCTATTTACAGAGGATTTACTCGATGCCGGACAGAAATAAAACCGCAAAGCTTGAAGCTCTTATATTAAGGCTGTTGGATAAAGAACCGGAGGTTAGCATCCGTTCAATCGCAAGAGCTAATGGAGTGTCCGAGGACGACGATACCGAGCGGAAGGCCATTCGACGAGCCCTGATATCGCTGGAAAAAAAGGAACTGATCACTCCGAAAGGTTCAGGGCGCTCGCGGGTCTACGTACGATCAGAGCCTGACACATCTTCCGCTCAGGGGGACGATGCTTCATTTAAGGGGATCGAGCTTTCGCCTGAATCGAGACGTCTTCTTAACTACGTTTCTCAAGGGACCAACGAGCGCGCACCTGTGGGATACGATCGGGCTTTCTTACGCGCGTACGAACCAAACAAAAGCTACTATCTGTCGCCGGAGCAGCGCCAAAGATTACTCGCGGTCGGAAGGGTGGAAGCGGTAGAGCGTCCCGCCGGCACCTACGCTCGGAACATACTCGCACGACTTTTGATCGACCTGTCCTGGAACTCAAGCCGGCTTGAAGGAAACACATATTCCCTGCTCGAAACCAAGCGATTGATCGAGCTGGGAGAAACCGCTAGCGGCAAAGATGTTGGCGAGGCCCAAATGATCCTAAATCACAAAGCGGCGATTGAGTATATTGTCGAATCCGCCCAGGATGAGCGGATCACCTCTCACGAGATTTGCAGTATTCACGCACTGCTTTCCGAGAACCTGCTGGGCGACCCCGCGGCCTCGGGCCGAGTGCGAACTATTGCGGTAGAGATCGGAGGATCGACCTATGTCCCGCTCGAAAATCCGCAGGTGCTTAGGGAATGTTTCGATCTGTTCGTGGAAAAAGTTAACGAGATAGATGATCCTTTCGAGCAATCCTTGTTTTCGATCGTTCACTTATCGTACCTACAGGCATTTGAGGATGTGAACAAGCGGACGGCAAGGCTTGTCGCGAACGTCCCTCTCGTCAGAGAAAACCTGAGGCCGCTTTCATTCACCGAGGTCGATCAAGCTGCATACGTAAAGGCCCTGCTCGTCGTTTATGAAAAAGCCGATATCAGTTTGATACGCGATCTCTACTTGTGGGCCTACCATCGATCCTCACAGCGTTATACAGCGATTCAGCAAGCAATGGGGGAGCCAAATCTGTTAAAGCTTCGGTACCGGACGGCCATTCAGGAGATCGTGAGATCGATCATTCTGGAAAAGGTCCCGGGCGGGCGGGTTGTCACCGAGATCCGCGACCTAATCAAATCTCACAATATTCCGGAGACTGAACGTGAGGATGTTTTCAACTTGGTCGAGAACGAGTTCATCAGCTTGCATGACGGAAACATGGCGCGATTCAAAGTCCGCCCCAGCGAGTTCGAAGCATGGAAGTTGCTGCAGTGAGTGTTGTGTTTAGATATGTTAGAATTCCTTCATTACGGGCGCCGATCGGTTATCGTCGGGTAGAGTCGAGTAAAGAAGACACTGGCGGGAGAAGTCAGGATTTAGGGTGTATCGTATGATTATCGTATGCACCTCCTATAACAGAGTGATTCCCATTGAACGCGATCTTTCGAAAAAGTCAATAAATACCGCCTTGTGACGGCGGGTGACACTCGGTAAAAGACGGCCAGTTCGAACTGCAAAACCTTTATTCATCGGTTCGATTCCGATCGCCGCCTCCAATATCTCCAGTAGAATCAATCATTTACAGTGCAAAGCATTCCAACCCAATTCCCCTATCACTGCAGGATTATCGTAACTCCCTGCACCCGACGAACGAGGTTCATCGCCTCGGCGACCACTTAGATGACGTCCGTGGTATGGGATCGGGCAAAAGGCAACACGATTGCTATCGCTCACAATGCGGGACTCCGTCTTTCAGTTAAAGGTTTACGCCAGGGCACAACTCTCCATACCGACTGGCGTAACGCGGGACGACAGTTGCAGATTGAAATACCACGGGATGATCGCCCTACGGTAGGCAGACGAGGCCGTAGAAGATAGCTAACTTCGAAAGATTCATGGTTAACCTCTCATACCAGTACTTATAACTCGCGAGATCGGACTGCACCACTAAATACAACTAACCCGTTCAATGCGACAAAAAGGAAATGGAGAATCGTCACGACGAATCCTTGGGTCGGCATGTTTGCTAGAGAGAAAATATCGAACCAAACGACATTACTTATGCCGCAGATCAAGTGAAACGCAATCGCCAATTGATTTCCGGCAGTCGTCGCAAGTTTCGATGAGAAATACCAGAACAACACTGCTGTCGTGATCCCCAGCATGTGAGCCTCCACGGAAGAGATCACGAGAGGATTCTGATAGAAAATGTTGCCGAAAACTCCTTGGCCGGCCAAGTATGACGTCAAGTCTGAGGCTACTCCGAAACTACCAGCCAAGCCGACGAAGACGGCATCTGCTCTCAAAATTACCTTATTCATCTTGCAACCTCAGTTAGTTACCAATCTTCTTGAAGCTGATCGAGACAATTGTCATTCCGAGAAATGAGATCTTTTCAATTAGCCCCTGAAAGGCGGCTTGGTCTGAGACGAAACCAGATATAACGGTTACGTCGGTGTCGGATGCAACGTTCATCAGATCGAACCACTCTGCCCAGCTAGGTTCAAGTTTGCCCTTTATCCGAATCTCGCAAAATCCATTGTCGATTTGATCTGTAAGTTCCACTTCTCTTATTTCTCCAACGCTACCTACCTCACGTATCCAGTTTGAATCTACTCGCTTCGCGGGTGTACTGTAATGTCCCAAAAGTTACATTTCGGGGAATCAGGAAATGGAAGTCTCAAAAAGGATCCTACGAATCGGTGAACGGTGGAATTAGCTTGAACTTTCGGGCGAGGTCGATTGCCTGCACACGGCTGTGGACGTCGAGTTTTTGATAGATGTTGCTGAGGTGACGTTTGACGGTGCCTGGAGAAATGAAGATCTTGTTGCCGATCTCATGATTCGAGAGCCCCTGAGCGACAAGTTGCATCACTTCGAGCTCCCGCTCACTTAGCGGGTCGTTGACATACCACCATGGCAGTCCATCACCGGCTACCTTTTGCTTTTGCGGCTTGAATGAAGCGATGGGTGGAAATGATTCGTTTAGTTTAATAACGTAGTGCAGTAATTCTGGCCTCTCGACCTCCCATTTTTTGCCGTTACGTTTAAGGCACTCGATAAGAAGTTTAGACATTGTCTCGCCTTCATCAACGAAACTGCGCACATAAGAGCCAGATTCCGCCAGCACTAAGGCCTCCTCCAACGAATCGAGGGCCTTCTCCTCATTTCTGGATGAGGAGTGTGCCACTACTTTAAGGATCAGCGTTTCGAGGACGATGCGATGGCGCGAGCCCTCCTTTGCTGCTTCTTCAATGCTTGCAAGCAGCGGCAGGGCGCTCTCGGATCGATCGGTGGCGATCAGCCATCGGGCAAACGTCAAATACTCCAATTCCCGCAAATATGTCGGTCGATCATCCGGACTCAGGCCGCACGAATCTCCCCAACTATTCGCTACATTTATCTCACCCCGACGAAGGTGAAGAAAAGCATTCAAGGCCTGTAGTTGCCGGACAAACACTTCGTTGCCGCATTTCTTCATTCGGTTCATCCCGCTCTCGATCAACACACTTGACCTTCCTGTATCGCCGTTCATCTCAAGCATAATGGCCAAGCTTTTCAGGCTATCGGGCACGAGTACGATGTCACTTTCCCTCCCCGTCTTATCAATTATCTTCAGGGCTTCGTTCAAATGGGTCGTGGCATTCTCTATGTCGTTCAATTCTCGGTAGATGTCGCACAAGAAGCTGTTCGGGAGGATCAGCGGTTCGTAACGATTTGGCGCTTTTTCATTTATGAATTTGATCGTTGCGTGCAGAGTTTCGACACCAGCCCGAAGGTGTCCTTGCATTGCACGGACATATCCCAAGAAAATCATGCCCCAAACTTCAAAAAGAACATGTTCATGCTGCCGATAGATGGGTAGAGCATCAAGTGTCTTTTGTTCGATCTCTTTCATGTCTCCTACTAAAAGAGATGTGGCAACAATCGCATGTTTCGTTATGACCTGTTGAACTGTATTCTCGGGCTGCAACAGATCAACGGATCTCGCACTATAATCCAATGACTTTTCCAGATCAGCGCGGGCAATCGAAATATAGCAGCGTGATGACCAGACAGAACTTAGAAGGCTGTGACGCATTTCTTCCGGTTCTGCGGTTTCGATCATTTTTAAATACCTTTCGGCCTCATCAAACTCTTCTTTATAGATCAGCGGCAGGACAAACCAATAGCAGACCATCGGATGGGTCCTAAACGCAGTCTCCGGAATGGACTCGGCCCATAGTTTTAGTCGGTCGAATCTGGCAACCGAGAACAGACTGTAGCCTATTGGCTCGATCAGGTTCAGTGCCCTGTCCCAATCCTCAATTTCTAATGCGTAGCCAATGGCTTCCTCAAGCAAGTCATTTTCTTCACACCACAAGCATGCCCGTGTTTGAAGCTCTTTAACAATACTTGATCGTTGTTGCTTCAGCTTGGCGCGCAAAAGGTCTGCAAAAAGATGATGGTAACGAAACCAGTTATTCTTGTTGTCCAGTGGGATTAAGAAGAGATTCGAACGATGCAGGTACTCAATTATCTTGTGTCCGTCGTCATTGAGAGTCAAGGCATTGCAAAGTTCCGCGTTGAACCGACCGAGCACTGATGTAAGCAACAGAAAATTCTGCACTTGGTCGGACTGAAGATGCAAGACCTCCTCCAATAGATAGCCC
>JBEBGW010000502.1:0-2364 GCA_040081025.1 Pyrinomonadaceae bacterium
AGCCGTCCTTCTCGATCGTGACTGTATATGTACCCGGGGCAATCAGGTCGAAAAGATACACGCCGTTGTCACTCGTATTCGCCGTGAGTGACTGGTTGGTGGCGGGATTGGTCAGCGTGACCAACGCTCCGGGCACCGCAGCCCCGTTGTTGTCGGTCACTGTGCCGGTAATCCGTGACGTTGTGCCTTGCGCAGCCGAGCTGAGCGCAAAGAGGCAGATCAAAGTGACTGCTGATAACGCCGAGAATAGTCTATGGATCGACATCGCTGCTCCTCCGAGGAAATTAGATTGATAACCAGTCTTGATGAAAATCGAGATTGTCTAAAGAAATGTTGATGTAACGTACCACAACTTTTTCCGTAAGAAAAATCGATACGGCGAAGTTTCTACGGATTGCTGAATTTTTATCGGCATCCGTCTGAACAAAAAAAGCTCGCCCAAGATAAACCCGGACGAGCATTCCAAAATAGGCTTAAGGCCTTTAGAAAAGTAACCTGAACCCGAACCGAACCGCACGAGGGCCCTGATAGAGCTGTGGCAGCCCGTATCGAGCATCCTTAGCACCGGCAGTCGTGTTGATCCGATTCAAGATCTGCGTCAACAGCGCACCCGAGGTGTACGCGTTCGCGTAATCCCTCGAACACGTTCCGGGACACGGCGTGAAGAACGCGGCATCGTTCGGCCTGCTCGTCGTCGTGTTCATCGTCGGATAAACCGCAGTGACCGTATCCTGGTCAAGCAGGTTGGTGATGTTCAGATCGCCGGCGATCGTGAACCGATTGTCGCGTCCGAACCGGTATCGGTGCGTAACGTTGAAGTCGGTCTGCGAGAACGTCGGGCTTCGACCGAGATCACCACGCGGATAGAGTATCTGCGGTGTAACGCTCGACTGGCCGTAGATCGACGTCGTCATCGGTGTTCCCGACGTTACCGTCTGGAAGGCCGAGAACTCGGTCGAATTCGATTTGCCGCCCATCCAGTCGAAGATATAGGCCCCGTATATGTTGAACACATGCGGACGATCCGTCGGCAACGGGCCGTTGTCCAGTTCGCCGGTTGCGGTGAAGCCGATGAATGGAAGGTCGAACGCTCGGCTCACGCCGGGCGAAAGACGCCCGTCAACCAAGTGCGCTTCGTCCGAACTCGTCAGGCCCGTGTAGTTTCCATGCAGACGGCTGAACGTGTAATTGGCATTGAAATACCAATTGTCGGACAGACGTTTTTCGAAAACGACCTCCATTGCGTCGTAACGACGCTTCGGCGTGGTCGACCGCTGGTATCCTAGAGCATTAAGCGTTGCAAGATGCAAGCCTTGACCCGGGTTGCCGATGATATAAGCTTCGCTTCCCAACGTATTGACGATTCCGGCGTCTTCTACCGCCTGATCAACGTTCTTATAGGTATAACGTCCCTTCAGTACGTAATTCCTGCCGATCTGTCGCTCCAGCCCGAACGTGAGTTCCGTCTGCTGGAACGGTTGGAGATCCGGATCCACAGCACCATTGAGGAACGGTGACGCACCAGGCTCGTTAGCATTAACCCGAAGATTTCGTTGGCAACGGCTCAACGCACCTGGAGCGATAACTCCGGTGCTCGGACATACACTCGGCCCCGAAAAGCCATTAACGACGTTTCCAAGATTAAAGTCAGCCGAAGTCTGTCCTGGGAAGATCTCGAAGTAATCTTCAAGGAATATATCTCCGCCAAACAACCCACGCGGAAGAGCAAACTTCACTCGATCGAAGAATCGGCCGTAGCTTCCAAAGGCCTTCGTTTTACCATCGCCGAATATATCGTACGCAAAGCCAAGCCGCGGTGCGATCTTGTCCGTCCAACCAAAATCGACGCCGCTGGGGATACCGTTGAACGTCGGAAGGTTCTCCGCCTCGAAGCGGACGCCAAGGTTTAGCGAGAGCCGCGAGATCGGTTGCCACCTGTCCTGGATAAAGATTCCCTGGCTCAAGTTGCTTCCCGAACCGTTCGTTCCGGTCCGTCGCAGTGCTCCCGATCCGATCGCATTGGCTGAACTCACGATACCGGGCTGGCGTGCTGAGATCAGATTCGACGGCCCGACAAAAAAGCTCAACCGCCCGATCTGGTTATTGCCGGATTGGACGTCGTTGAAGATCGTATACCGTTGGTATCCGCCCTTGAATTCGTGACGACCCGCAAAGTCCGCGATGTACGTTCCGGAAAACTCATACGTTTCGCGGATCGAGACGTCTTTCACCGTGACCGAATTTGCACCCGTCGTCGAGCAAGGAAATGTTGAAGCCGGGGTTCCGGTCGCATAGACACATTCGAAGACCTGAATGACGCGCGGTACAAAGTAGTTTCCGAGTTTCTCATTCAGAAATCCACGA
>JBEBGW010000503.1:0-2361 GCA_040081025.1 Pyrinomonadaceae bacterium
GGTCAGATCAGCGTCAGAACCGGCTGCGTAAGCGGGTGGTAAGGCGTCCGGGTTTCGCTCAACGCGTTCGGTAGTCGAGCCTCTGCCCCCCGCTGACGCAGGGGGTTCTGACTGCGAAATCGTTACAACTCGCTGTCCGTCGGCTTTCAACTCATCGGCAAGTTTTGCTCCCCAGATGTCGTCGATATTTATCACACACGAGCCGGGCTTCTCGCCGAGGCGTCCGTCGAAGAGTTTCTTCTTTGCGTCGAAGTAATTCTTCATCGTGCCGTGGTAGTCGAGGTGATCTTGCGTGAGGTTTGTGAAGATCGCAACACGAAACCGCAGCCAGTCGCACCGGTGAAGGTCGATCGCTTGCGACGATGCTTCCATGGCGGCGAATCCACAGCCGGCATCGACGGCTTTCTTTAGAAATCTGTTGGTGTCGGATGCTTCGGGCGTAGTTCGGATCGCTTCTTCGCTCATGTCGCCGATCCGGTATTCGACCGTTGTGAGCATTGCCGGCTTCACCCCGGCTGCTTCGGCGAGCGCGTAACAGAGATAGGTCGTCGTGGTCTTGCCGTTGGTGCCTGTGATGCCGACGAGGTCGAACTTATGTGACGGTTCGCCGTTGATGATCGACGCTGCTTTTGCGAGAGCAATTCTGGCATCGGCGACTTTCATCCAGGCCCCATCGAAACCTTTGGGCGGGTCGAACTCCGAAATGATCCCTGCCGCTCCGCGACGCATTACGTCGTCGATAAATCTGTGGCCGTCGACCGTCGCGCCTTTGATGGCGGCGAATAGCGTGCCTTCGCGGACTTGGCGCGAGTCGTGAGTTACGTCGGTCGCGTTGGCATTGGCTGGGCCGGAAAGTTCGGCGGAAATAGCTTCGGAGATTTCGGAGATGATCATTTTGAGCAGGGCACACTCCCTACCGGTCGTGTTTCCGCCTGATTATACGATAGCGATATATTTTCCACGAACATCGAGTCGCCGAATTCGTACATCTCTCTCAGGACGGAGGTTAATTCGATGAAGTTGGTCAAATTTGTGATGGCGGTGTTGGGCCTGATATTCGGCGTGATGTTGTTCTTCTGGCTTTTCGGGCTGGTGACATCGCTGCTTTGGTACGGCCTTGTGATCGGCGTTCTCGGAGCGATCGGCTACGGCGGATACAAGCTTTTTAAGAGGGCTGAACAGAAATATGTCGGCGGCGGATCGGCCGGAAGCCTGATGGAAGATCGCGATTTCAGCCTTTCGTGGGAAGAATACGACCGGAAATACCTGAAGAAGTAGACGGCTAGACAAGTTTCGCGGCGTTCGGTAAATTCGAAGTTCATCTCAGATCTGATATTGAGATCGAAGCCGAGGTGGCGAAATTGGTAGACGCACTAGACTTAGGATCTAGCGTTGAAAAACGTGCAGGTTCGATTCCTGTCCTCGGCACCAAGAAACAGTGGCCAGTGGTCGGTTGTCAGTTGTCAGAACTGAATCCCGACCATTGGCCTTTTAGCAGGCTGCTGACCACCGACAACTCACGACTGATTCGACTTTTACCTACCCGTTAGATATTCTTTCCTGAGCAAATGAATAGCGAATTAAAGGAAATTTCACCGACACAAAGAGAGCTTCACATACAGGTCGATCCGGCCGTTATCAAGGAAGCATACGGAAAAGTTTCGAAGCGTTTCGCGGAACGCGCAAACGTTCCGGGATTTCGGAAAGGCTTTGCTCCACTGGACGTAGTTCGTCTTCGTTTCAAGGAAGAGATCAAGAATGAGGTGCTTCAGCTTGTCGTACCGGATCAGGTCTCAGCCGCGATCCAAGAGCATGATCTGCATCCTCTGACCGAGCCACAGCTTCACGTTGAAGACGTCGAGAAGGTCAAGGTCAACGGAAGCGAGCCGATCAAGCTGCATGTTCACCTCGAGGTGATGCCAGTGATCCCGATGCCGAAGTATGACGGGATCGCGGTGACGCGGCGGATCAAACCCGTCGAGGACGGGGAAGTTGAAGATCTGATCGCGAATCGATTGAATCAGGAAGCCGCGTTGATCCCGGTTGAAGGACGTGCATCAGAACTGGGCGATACGGTGATCGCAGACCTTGAGGGCGTTTTCGATGACGATCCCGATGGCGAACCGATCAAGGCGGATGATCTTGAGGTTGTGCTTGGTGACGAGGTCATCGAAAAGGCTTTCACCGAAAATCTGGTCGGCGTCAACGCGGACGAAGAGAAGGAATTCACCGTCGCTTATCCCGAAGATTTCTCTGCTCAAGCTCTTGCGGGCAAGACTCTTCACTACAAAGCCAAGATCAAGTCAGTTGGGAAGTCGGAAGTTCCGGAATTGAACGACGAGTGGGCGAAGAGTCTGGACG
>JBEBGW010000172.1:0-8991 GCA_040081025.1 Pyrinomonadaceae bacterium
TCTTGTTCCAGTCGGAACAAGATCTAGAACCTACGGGCGTCGATTTGAAGTCCCACCTTAACTAGGGCTTCTGAGACGCGCGTCGGAAATGTGAGACCTTACGTGTACTCCAAATATCAAAGATCATCAGCGAGTAAAATTCGCCGGTCGGCTAGAATGCCACAGATGCAACACGCGCGTCAATACCCCATTTCGTGCGTAGACTGAAGCCGGGATCGCGGGTTCTTCGGATCTCAAGGTTTAGGATCTCTTTCGTGTGGTTCGTGTATTTCGTGGATAGGTTTTCATTCTCCGGAACTTATCCACGAAATACACGAAGCAGGCACGAAATGAAAGGCGGAGAGAAATCTGGAAGGTCGGTTGGGTTGGATGTTTGTATAAGACCAGATAGGGAGTTGCCTTTTAACTTCCACTAAGATTGACTCCCTTCGGATCTAGGGCCGTTCGTAAATGGCGGCTCTACTTCACGCCTGAGATCCCCTGGAATTTTCTCCGGATCGAAGTTTAATTAAGCGGCACAATTGAATAAGTTTAGCGGAGGCTCCGCCCTCGGCTAATAAAGGGCCTCGAAACGGTGTGGGAGACGGTTCGAGGCCTTTTCATTTTCACCGCGCTCAACCGAGCGAATATCACAGGCCTGAGACACCGAGCCAGTATCCAAATTATCCGTTCTGTTATATATTATGGCCCGCTTTCCCCTAGGCTTGGAGGATAGTCTGCGCCGGGGGACGTGAGGTCAAAGTGCACAGATTATTAGAGCTGGAATTCGTTTACGAGACCTTAAAGAAAGGTGGGCCATGGGCTGCGCTTGCGGGTATCGCCTTGCTCGCCGTAGGACTTCTGCTCGGGAAAATAGTAATGGTGTTGGCCGGTGGCTTTGTGGCCCTTTTGTGTTCGGCAGACTACGTCTTTACGCGCCTTTTCCGAAAATCGTAGCTCGAACTGAACGAGATCCGACAAAACAAAAGGGCCGGACCAACGACTTCCACTTCGTTAGTCCGGCCGGCTGGCCCTGAGTCGAATGGGGGTTCGTCCGTAAGGCCAAGTGTAGACGAATCTATAGAGGGCTTTTGCCGGTTCTATTCGCACATACGGCTCCCCCTTCAGCTAGTGGGCCTCGGAACGTGTGGGAGACGGTTCGAGGCTCTTTTCAGTTTCACCTCGATCAACCAAGCGAACATCACAGGATCGCAGGCCTGGCTATAGTGCGGACCGTCTGCCCGTCACGAGTTGGACGATCAGAACAACCAACGCCAAGACCAATAAGATATGAATAAGATTGCCGACTGCGGCTCCCGCGAACCCGAACCCGAGGGCCCACAGAACTAACAACACAATTAAGATCGTCCAAAGCATTTTTGTTTTCCTCCTATTTGTTTTTCTTAGATACAGGTTTCTTTCCAGCCGCCTTTGCGGCCGGACGTGCGGTCGGAGCAGCCGACTTCTTTGAAGCAGACTTCGTCTTTGGCTTCGCCGAAGCTGCAACCGCGGAATTCGCCGCCGCAGACTTCGCCGATTTACCGGTGATCGAGCCGGCAACCTCTTGAAGAAATACCGTTGTTCCCGCCTTCAATCCGGCAGTTGCAGGTTTTGCCACTCCGGCGATGGCATCCGACACTGCCGCGGTCGCCGTCCTTAGAATTCCTTTCGCAGGCTTCTTGTTCGATCTTGCAACCGCAGTCTTAGGCTTATTTTTGCCAGCGCTCTTGGATGACGAAGCTGACGCCGATGCCTTTTTTGGTGCGGCCTTAGTTGTTTTCCGAGTTTCCGTTTTTTTGGTGGCCATTGTTATTCTCCTGTCGATGGTTCGATATCGCTTCGCCCCTAGAGCATGTCTCCGCGCGCGTGTTTCGCTTTAGCCGCACCGATCGCGGTCTTTACATGCTTCTCCTCTTCAGGCGGCGGCAGAACTGCCGGCATACCAAGGCATTCGATCCACAATTCCCTTGTCCAACCGGTCGTGTGATAGAGATGTTCGTCCTCTTGGTCCTCAACCTCTTCGTGGGCCGCCTTCAGGGCTTTGGCGTCTTCGCCCTTCGACTTCTTGGCCAATTCTCCGATCAGTTCCCAATTGAGGTGATCCTTCGTCTCCGCAAGGACCACGCACTCGGCGGCAACGATCTCAGCGGCCTTCGGATCGCCCGCGTCCTTCGCCATCTTCATCGCTGTGATAAGTGATTCGCCGATATGCTTCACGATCGCCCGGCCGGGTGACTCAGCGTTGACATCAAGGCCGAGTTCTTCGAAAACTCCTGTAACGACCTCGACATGATGTTTCGTCTGATCGAGATACTCTTCCCACTCCTTTCTGAGATCCTTGTTTTGGGCGCATTCGATAGCGTTCGTGTAGATCTGGACACCGCCTAGTTCAGTTTCAAGAGCCTGATATAGCAGTTCGTTTCTTTGTTCGATTTTCATTTCTCGATTCCTCCTAGCGGCGTCGGAATGCAAGGGGTGTTCCACTCTTCGACTATCCATTTTTAGAGGCTTTGGACGCGACGCTGTACGGTCTTGATGCGCCGGAGAAATAGAAAGTAATCGATTCGAACATGCCTATTGATCGCTTTCTGTAGCTCGTTTGATACTTTCAAGAAGAGCTTCGGGTTCTATCGGTTCTAAGAGCTCTTTTGACGCCGGGTCATCGTGGTCGATCCCAACCTTGTCCGCGATCCGCTTTACAAGTTCCAGCGTCTTCGTGCTCTCCTGCTCGGCAAGCATGTTGATCTGAAGATCCAGGTAGTTTCGGCGCTCGGTCAGGCGGGTCTCGTGGTTCTGGCTGATGAGAATGAAGGTTGAAAGAAAGATGGCTTCAAGCGATACGCAGAGCGTGAGAAAAGTAAACGGGAATGGATCGAAAACCCATGGAGTAGCGGCGTTAACAATGATCCACATGCCGAACCAGACCATGTGAATGTAAACGAATGACATCGACCCGCAGAAGGCCGCGACGTACTCGGCGATCCTCTCCCCGATAGTGCGCTCTTTCTTTGCTTTCGCCTCAAGCCGGGCCACCTTCAGAACGTTGCTTTCGATGGTCTCGTTGGACTTCCGTCGACTTTCATTCTGATCATCATTCATACAAACTTCACCCTCACGCGAGGCGAGGCAAGATTGATACCAAAGGAGAGTAATGTTGGCTCGCCGGGGTTCGATACGAGGTTCTGCCGCGGGTCTCGGCCCGACGTCGGCAAATCGCGAGAACCGCGTCTTTTGCAGAGGTCTGATTCAAAGCCTAACGACGCGCAAGAGGAGCATTTTCGCCGCATGAGAATTTGGGGAACTGGAAGGAAGCAGGGGCGGCTCGTTTGGCGAGCCAATTAACTAACGGGCATCGAAATCCCTAATCGCTCTGCAACATAATTCGGCGGAGAGGCTTTTGTGGTCACGAGCGGAAAGGCATAACCACAGAACACACAGAAAAAGACGGGAAAAACACAGAAGCCCCGAGTCTAGTCCTTGGGAAGCGGATTTCGTTTTTCTATGAGCTTGCTGGCGAACAAGATCCAGATCGACATTGAGAGAAAGAACGCGGCCGCGATGAATCCGACGCGGCTGGATTCTTTGGTGATATAGAGTGCGACCAGGAGCAAGGTGCCTAGAGCGAATATCGCCCAGCCGACCTTCCAGGCTTTCCGGGCAAGCGTTCGAAGGTTTTCTATCTCTTCAACCGTTCTGGGCCTGTCTTCCATGGTGATCGTCAATTATACCCGAGTCCGTTACGTCGCCGTAGCAAGCTTCGTTCGCACGAGTGATGTACGCGTTTGGTGCTATTACTCCCCGGGGTGGTGCAGGGGGCTGATCGGCCGTGAACGTCGAGAAACGCTGTTTTGGCCCGATAATGGGTTCAATTTGTGAATATATCGATCGAATGTGCCTTATGTCTGACTGGCGGCATAGCTATTGCCCTTGGTATGGGTGAGGTATTTATGAAAGCTATATCGATAAGAAAGACAGTAACGACGGCCGGGTTTGCAGCGGCGGCATTTTTTGGTTTCGTGCTCTTAGCGAGCACTGACGTCAATGCTCAGATCATGCAGCAGGAGCGGCGTGAAGATCGACGCGATGACAGACGCGATGACCGGCGTGACGATCAACAGGACCGCCGCGACGACCGACGCGATGATCGACAGGACCGCCAGGGCGACAGGCGCGATGCACGGCAGGACGGCTATCGAGACGGTTTGAGTGCGGGCCGCGAAGATGCTCGTTCGAGACGCCGAGCCAATCCGCAGGGCGAGAGAGAATATCGCAATGCCGGTGGCGAGAACAGCCAGCGCGAACGACAGGCGTACCGTACCGGATTCATCCAGGGGTACAACGTAGGCTACCGCGGTGCCAACGGCGGCAATCGCGGACGCAACTATAACAACAACTATTATAACTACAACTATTAAACTTCGCTTCAGCGGAAGCTTTTTTAGGACTGGACTCGAAAGGGCTAGTCCTTTCTTTTATTTAGATACGTGACAAGCGACACTCATCGGCATTGATCCAAAGCCAACAAGACGCGCAAGAGGAGCATTTTCGCCGCATGGGAATTTTGGGGAACCGGAAGGAAGCAGGGCGGCTCGTTTCGCGAGCCAACAACTAAAGGGTATCGAAATCCCTGATCGCTCTGCAAAATAATTTGGCGGACAATAACCGTCGCCGCTATCGGCTAATCATTATTTCGGGCGAAAGGGTTACGTGCTCGGTGTGAGGACCGGATTGGATTATACTCGCTAAATGCCAAATGGAGGTAAAAAGCCGGACGGGAAGAACAACCGAGGCGCGGTTGCTAGACGAAAAAGCCAAAGAGTAGACGCTAAGGGTGATCGGATCGTGCTGTGGGGAGCAGATGGACAGGAGTTCGATGCCGTGGTTTGTGATCTGAGCTTTGGGGGCTGTTACCTCAATACAGCTCACGAGGCGTCCGTCGGCCAGACAATCACGATTGGAATTCCCACGTATACTAAGCCCGAAACTATTCAGAAGTTCACGGCGACAGTTATACCGCAGAAACGAAAACTCGTCGGCTTTGGAGTTTCCTTTCCAAAGCTCGATGCGAAACAAGAAAAGCTGCTTCTTCGACTCATGGAAACGTTCAAGCCCGCGGCGGACCGTCGGGACTAAGGAGCGTTGACAACTGCGGCGCCGTTAAATACAGTCAGTCGCAAGAATAAGTATGCTGGCGTGCATACATTAGCAAGACTTTTAGACGCTAACCCCTAAGGGCGTTGATCCCCTCAGCAGTTTCTCCCGGGCTCCCGCACCAAGCTCGTTTGAATCTCCGAAAGGCTTCGTCCAGTTGGGCGAAGCCTTTCGAGTATGGAGACCAGGCAAAGATGAAGATTCGGTTGAGAAAATTCAGGGTAACGGTGTTTAAATCTGTGACAGATAGCGGATGGATCGACGTTGACGATGCTAATTGTCTTGTGGGGGTAAACGAGTCCGGCAAGACAAACCTGTTGTTAGCTCTCTGGAAGTTGAATCCCGCGAACGACGAACCAATCTTACCGCTCGATGATTATCCCAGGAAAAGTTTTGTCGATTTTAAGGACACCAAGGGAGAAGAGATATTCATTGAGGCGGAATTCTCTTTAGACGATGAGTCCGTCGGCTTGCTTAAGAAAGAATGGGGGAAAAGTGTTCAGTCAATCGGGAGAGATTCCTTCGAAAGGGTTGTAGTCAGCCGGGACTACAATGCTGATTACTACGTCAGCTTCCTTGGTGATGCTCTTGTTGAAAAGGAGATTCCGACTGCGGTTACTGAGCACGTTCTGAACATGATTCCGCGGTTTGTCTATTATTCGGACTACGGAAATATCGATTCGGAGATTTACCTACCGCACGTGATTGAAGACTTCGAACGTGAGGATCTGAGCGAACAAAAGCGGGCGAAAGTCCGTAGCTTGAAAGTTCTTTTCGACTTTGTCAGGCTCCCGCCAAAAGAAATTCTAAACCTCGGTAAAGAGCAAGGCTTTGATTCATCTCAAGGTCGCCCATCCGAGGCGACCATCGAGTCGGAACGGGAGAAAAAGAAAGAGCGCGAAATTTTGTTGCCAGTCGGCGTCGAACAAACTCACCGAAGGCTTCCGGGAATGGTGGAAGCAAGGGGACTACCAGTTCCGATTTCAAGCCGACGGAAACCACTTTAGAATTTGGGTTCGTGACGACTTGAGGCCTGAAGAGGTAGAACTTGAGGGTCGTAGCAGAGGGCTTCAATGGTTCTTCAGTTTCTTCCTCGTCTTTCTAGTCGAAAGCGGTGGCGAACATAGTGAATGTATTCTCTTGCTTGATGAGCCGGGTTTGTCCCTACATCCGCTAGCTCAACTCGACCTTATCAAATTCTTTGCCTCTCTTTCGAAAGACAATCAGATCATATACACCACGCATTCACCTTTCCTCGTGAATCCCGATAATCTATCCGAGGTCAGGGCAGTTTATGTGGACGAAAAAGGAAAGTCGCTCATATCGTCGAATCTTAGACAGAATGAAGATGTTGCCTCGAAATCCATATATCCGATTCATGCTGCCATTGGATTGACAGTCTCGGAAACCCTTTTGCTCGGTTGCTTACCAGTGCTTGTTGAGGGGCCGTCAGATCAGATTTATTTGCAGTTGATTAAGAACCATCTAATTGAGAGCAGTGACTATAAGCCGGGTCGCGAGACGGTGTTTATACCATCAGGCGGGGTTAAGGGCATGTCGTCAATAATCAGTATTGTTATGGGGAGGGAAGGCGAGTTGCCTCATGTGGTGCTCGACAGCGATGCAGCAGGGGCGTCAAAAGAAAAGAGCCTAAGGGAGAATCTGTATAACAAAGAGCAGGATAAGTTGATCACAATCCGAGAAGTCGCTGGCGACGGCTTTGAGGTTGAAGATCTTCTCCCAAAAGAATTAATTGCTCAAGCTTTTTCTCGTCGGTTCCGTGCTCGGAAAGGTGAGGACTTTGACAGAATCCGCCTGACTGATGAGCCTATCGTCGCGCAAATCGAAAGGTTCGCTACGGAGAACGGAATCGACCTCGAGTTGGGGTGGAAGGTCGAGGTGGCTCGGGAGTTTCAACGAATTTTTCGGGCAAATCCTGCTGCGAGCGAGCAACATCAGGAGACATGGGGAAAAATCTTCTCGCGAATATCTTCGTAGTGATTCAACCGATCGGAGGTTCGCCAGCTAGTGAATCGTGCCTCTAGGGCCTGATTGGCGAAGCTGCAACTCCGTCATAAACTCGCTCGCCTTCAGCATTCGCCTAATGAAGTCTCGAACTTCCTCCGAGGATGCTGCTGGGAGCTTTGCTAGAAGGTGGGGATTTCCGATCACGGCTTCCATGAACATAGCCTCGGCGAGTTCGAGAATCAGCCCATCGTCCTTTTGATCTCGGTTTGGGAACTTACCGCCATACTCTACTAGATATACCCTTGCCTCATCTTTAGCTAGTTTCTTGAGTTCTTCTTCAGTCATAAAGAACATTTTCGCCGGAATCCAGACTGGACGCAATGTGTCGAAAGGCGCGGTAAGAAATCTTTGTAATTACTTTCCCGACTGCTTTCTTGAAGGTTTCGTCCCTAATTCAACCTCTCATCACGCCTGATAACGTCTCGTCACATTCTCGTATTTAATTCAAAAAATGGTGACCATAATCACAATACGGTCAAACCGGTGCTACAATTTTGCCCATTATGAAGAGATTCGGAAAAATTCTTACGTTCGCGGCATTCGGAATAATGTTCGTGTTCAAGAGCTATGTGATCGTGATCGGGCAGACGAAGCCGGTGCTGGTGGCGTTGAACAAGGCTGAGGCGAACATGGCGATCATTGATCCGGTGATGATGACGGTGGTGGGGAAGGTTCCGGTGGGCGACGGGCCGCACGAAGTTGTACTGTCTGCGGACGGAAAGACGGCGTACGTAGCAAATTACGGTAACCAACAGCCGGGAAATTCCATCTCTATTATTGATATCGCGTCGGCGAAGGAGTTGAAGCGTGTCGACCTGCTGCCGATGATAAGGCCGCACGGGCTGCAGTTGATAGGCACCAAGCTGTATTTCACCGCCGAGGCTAACCGGATGTTCGGCCGCCTGGATGCGGCGTCGGGCAAGGTGGATTGGCTGATGGGAGTCGGGCAAAACGTGCCGCACATGGTCGCGGGCACTGCCGATCAGAAGAAATTTACGACCGCGAACATCGGTTCGAATTCGGTCTCGATATTTGAATTTGCTAACGGAGCGGGAAACCCCGGGCCATCGAAGATCACCCACGTCGGTGTCGGCAAGCAGCCTGAAGCTGTCGATATCTCACCCGACGGCAAGGAAGTCTGGACCGGATTGAACGTGGACGGAATGGTCGAGGTGGTGGACGCGGTGACGTATAAGTCGGTCGCGAAGATCGATACGAAGGGACGTCCGTACCGCGTAAGATTTACTCCCGACGGCAAAACGGTCGTCTGTACGATGCTTCCGACGAAAGAGGTCGTCATCATCGATCCGGCGACGCGTAAAGAAACGAAAAGATTCAAGCTTGAGAGTACACCGATGGGCATCGCCTTTTCGGCAGATGGCAAAACGGCTTATATAACCGTCGTCGGGCCGGATGCGGTACTCAAGGTAAATCTCGATACCGGCGAGGTCACGGGCCGGGTCGTGACGGGCAACGGGCCCGATGGAATAGCCGTGGCGGGCACATGACATAAGGCAAGACGTTAGGATTGCCTTCGAATTAGGTAGTACGTATGGCAACCCATATTTTCGCACCCAGAGGTAATACGGAGTTCGTTGATAGGATGGATGCCCTTAGGTCGCTAGTTCGTTCGCTGTTGCACGAAGCCTCGCTTCGAACGATGCCGGTGAACATCGACCCCGAAAAGGGTATCGATTTCTACGAGAACGTCGCCCGATTTGAGATCCAGTTGATCGAATCGGCATTGGAAATGTCAGGCGGCAGGCAGAATCGAGCTGCAAAGCTGCTTAACATGAAAACCAGCACACTATGCACAAAGATGAAGCAATTAAA
>JBEBGW010000504.1:0-2359 GCA_040081025.1 Pyrinomonadaceae bacterium
GTTCTTCGAAACGACGTCAAGCATACTCCTACAATTACTGCTGGCTGTTCTGTTATCGGCTGTGCTCGCATTCCGGCCGCGAAAGAATTTCCCGTTATTCCAACGAAATCTTTACGTTGCCCAAACGCAGATACTGCTTTCGGCTGTTGCGGCGGCGCTGATGATGATAGTAGGCGACAACGCGGCTCGAGCGTTCGCGATCTTCGCGGCGGTGTCGATCGTACGATTCCGAACGAATATCCGTGACCCGAAAGAAGTTACGGTCTTGCTGATAAGCCTTGCCCTCGGACTCGCTTCGGGCGTTGGGAGATGGGATCTTGGAATCGCCCTGTGTGGTTTCTCCTTCGTGCTTTTGTGGGTGCTTGAATACAACGAGCAGGAACAGGCTTTTCGATCGATGGAGTTAACAGTAAAAACCCGAAACACAGACCATACTCAAGATTTGCTTAAGAAGATCTTTCGCAAGAATAAATTGGAAGCCGAGGTGCGACAACTTGACCCGCCGGACCCCGAAAACCCCGTTGGAACGATCCAATACTATCTGAATCTCCGGCTCAACCTGAGCACCGACAGTCTCAGCGACAGGATCTTTGCGAGCGATCCGAACATCGAGGGAATTCAGTGGTCGAAAACAAAGAACGCGACGGATGTTTATCAATAGAAAGAGGATAGTCCAAAAACCGAGGGCTTCAGGCGTTGATACCAGGACGGCTACAACACCCGTACCCAGTACAGCTACCGTAAGGGCGGATCAATGAACATCCTCGGGTCGATCCTGAACATCCGCGAGTTCTAAAAGGTAACTACTTGATCGAATTAAAAGTGCAGGGCGAAAGTCCTGCACCTTTTCTACATTTCAAAGTTGCCGGCCCTTGAAACACTGGGTGTGTTACCTTTGTCGTTTTGCCTTTTGAGAAACCTGGAACAGAGATAAATATGGGAGCTATTTCATATCTTTAAAATTGTATGTGGTCCATATTACGTGTTCGGCTTCGAAGGGATCATCGGACCTGAATTGCAGCTTTTCCAATGTCTCTCCGGGCTGCAGAATGGCTTCCGGTCTATAACTTGCAAGTGTCTTTCCACGGGCATTTCCAAAGTACGTAGGATAGATTTTGCCTTCGTCCGTAACAATCCTGACTTCAAGACGTACGATCTCTCCCGTGCCAGACTTCAGTTCACCAAGATCAAAATCGATCCAGTAAGGTTCCTTTAGGGTAAACCCGACCATTTGCCTGTCTCTTTCTACCTTTGCCAATCCGCGAATATCAATTTCTTGCCAATCTGGAGTGAAAGTGACATTTTCGGCCAACGGAGTGTTGTGATAAAGTTCTCGTCTACCCAATAGATTTGTCATCGCATAGAATGAGCTCAATAATGCTATTAACACTATTATGACCGCATGAAAACTTCTTTGCTCATTTTCTTATACATATTCAGGGTCTAGACTTTTTACCCCCTCTGAGGGCGATTCCGTGACGGTCACGGGAAGCATGCAGGGAATGAAAGCGATGAAGATGATGTATACGCCAAAGGGCGGTGCACCGAGGGAAGTCGCCTTCGTCACCTCGACGCCCGCCGGATTCACCATCACGAAAACAAATCCGCTGCAGCCGGAAAACGGCGAACTCCGCGCCGTCTTCTACCGAAGAACCCTTCCCTACGGCAACCAATCCCCTATCTATCCCATCACCCTTTCCTAACTCACCATCACCGGACCATTTCGCATCCGCATTTCCATACAGAAAGCCGCCCGGCTATTACATCCGAGTGGCTTTTTCCAATTGAGAAGTGAGAATTGAAAACGGACTGTTTTTCAACACTGTCCGTATCCACTATTCACTATTCATTTATCGGTTGGCGGTCGCCGTAGTCATTGAAACCTGGCCGCCAGCCGCGGCCGCTGCTTTTGCTGCCTGAGCGGCTTTGTACGCCGCCTGCTTTTCAGGACCAAATTTCTCGTAGTAATCCTGCACGTAGGCTTTTATCTTGCGGTGGAATAATCCAGAGAAGTACTCGTAATTCTTCATCTCCTTATATGCTGTGTCGTAATCCCAGCCGTAGTTTTCCAGACGATAGATCGCACCCGCCAAGCCCGTCCTGTGTTTACCGGCTGCGCAATGAAGATAAACCTTGCCGTTAGCGGGATCGTTTGCGACCTTTAGGAACTCCGCAACGTCCTTGTCGTGAGTTGTCCATCCGGTCATCGGGATATTGACGTACTTCATTCCAAGGGATTCGACCGTAGACTGTGAATAATCTTCGTTGTCCTTTCGGAGATCGATCACGGTGTTAATGCCAAGTTCTTTTAGGGCCTTGTAATCTTCTTGCGTCGGTTGTGCACCACGGTAAAGATGGT
>JBEBGW010000008.1:0-31406 GCA_040081025.1 Pyrinomonadaceae bacterium
TCCAGGAGATTCGAAAGCTGACCGATGATTCGTCTGACGAAGAACGGCTGGAGATGATCCAAAATTTCATGGCGATGGCGGGCGTCAGCGGTGCTCTGCCGGTTCACTATACAGAGCTTGCCTTCTCGCGGCTTCGGTACCGGGACACTACGCTTTGGGCATTTCTCGATATCTTCACGCATCGGGTTGTGTCTCTGTTTTACCGGGCATGGGCCAAATACCGAGTTTCGATCGGATATGAGAATGGAGACAATTCATTCACTTCGTATCTGTACGATTTCGCGGGCTTGGGGACGAAAGGCCTAAGGGGCCGGCTCGATGTTGATGACGAATCCTTGCTGCCGTATGCGGGACTGATCTCGCAAAAGCCGCATTCGTCCAGTTCGATCGAAAATATTATCTCGGATTATTTTGGGCTAGAGGCGAAGGTCGAATCATTTGTCGGACAATGGCTAGACTTGAGCAAGAGTGAGTGGACATTGGCTGGAAAGGCGAATCATGTGCTTGGGGGACGAGCGATCGTTGGGACACGTGTCTGGGACCACCAGTCGAAGTTTCGGGTCCGCTTAGGGCCGCTGAGTGTAAGCCAGTACCTGGCATTTCTGCCGAATGGGTCGGCCTTTGGTGCATTGAAGTCGATGCTGCGTTTCCTTGTAGGCGATGAACTCGATTACGACGCTCAGCTTTGCCTGCTAGCCAAACAGGTGCCGGCAACCATTCTGACTACGAAAGCGATGCGGCGGCCGTTGCTCGGATGGACATCGTTCCTGAAGTCGCAGCCGTTCGAAAAGGATGACGAACAGTTGGTCCTGCAGCTTGCTGGATAGCTCATCGGCCAGTTTGGATACAGTTTGAATACGGACATTTCCGTGTGCGGCATAAGCATTGGGCTCCCGCGGAAACGCCCTTTGCGTGCAACGAAATTAAAGGAGAACAACCATGAACGTGAACCTGAAATCACTTGTCGGCAGATTGAACGATATTTCGAGAGGTGCTCTCGAAGGCGCCGCGGGCCTATGCCTTTCCCGAACTAATTACGACGTTGAGGTCGAGCACATTCTTGCCAAGATCCTTGAGCAGAACGATACTGACCTGCATAAGATCGCCGCCCATTACGAGATCAATATCGATCGGCTTAATAAGGACGTCACGGGCGCTCTCGATAAGTTGAAGACCGGCAACTCCCGAACGCCCGGCCTGAGCGACCGGATCACCGAATGGATACAGAATGCGTGGCTCGTTGCGTCAGTCGATTTCGGCGCTGCGCGCGTGCGAACCGGGCATCTGATTCTCGCCCTGCTCGCAAGCGGCAGCATGTCGCGGCTCGCTCGCGATATTTCGAAGGAGTTCGATCATATCTCGCTCGAAGATCTGCAAAAGAAACTCGCTGAGATCACGGCGGAGTCCGGCGAAGCCCAGAATGCGATGGCGCTGGGTGAAGCGGGCGGCGTTTCCGATGGGTCACCGGTCACCTCCGGGATCGCCGGAAAGACGAAGTCTCTCGACCAGTACACCGAGGATCTCACTGCGAAGGCACGCGCGGGTAAGATCGACCCGGTTCTCGGACGCGACTTCGAGATCCGGCAGATCGTCGACATCCTCACCCGACGTCGTCAGAACAACCCGATACTTACGGGAGAAGCGGGCGTGGGTAAGACCGCTGTGGTTGAAGGTTTTGCACTTCGCATTGCCGAGGGCGATGTACCTGATCCGCTTAAAAACGTCGCCGTTCGTACGCTCGACCTCGGACTTCTACAAGCCGGTGCAGGTGTAAAGGGTGAATTCGAAAACCGCCTCAAATCAGTGATCGATGAGGTTAAATCCTCGCCGCAGCCGATCATTATGTTCATCGACGAAGCTCACACGATGATCGGAGCAGGGGGAGCCGCGGGTCAGAACGATGCGGCGAACCTCCTCAAGCCGGCACTCGCTCGCGGTGAACTCCGCACGATCGCAGCGACCACATGGGCCGAATATAAGAAGTATTTCGAGAAGGACGCTGCACTAGCCCGCCGATTTCAGGTCGTGAAGGTTGATGAGCCCGACGAAATTAAGGCTATTGCGATGATGCGCGGCATCGCGGACAAGATGGAAGGCCACCACAATGTCCGTATCCTTGACGAAGCGATCGTCGACTGCGTCAAGCTTTCGCACCGCTACATCACTGGTCGCCAACTTCCGGACAAATCGGTTTCCGTTCTCGATACAGCTTGCGCGAAAGTCGCCATCGGCCAGGGCTCGATCCCCGCTCCGCTTGAGGACGCGAAGCGCCGCATGCAGAATCTCGATTCTGAGATCAATTCGCTCGAACGTGAACAGGCGACCGGCGCAGAACACGACGAACGGCTCGAGGAAATAAGAAAACAGAGGGCCGAGGCCGAACAAGACTTTGCAACGTTCACCGAGCAGTTTGAAAAGGAAAAGGCGCTCGTCGACCAGATCAGGGCCGTCCGAACCAAGCTCGAACTTTCTCGGCTCGACGGTAAACTTGCCGATGCGGTCGCTCCGTCGAATGGCAACGGCAATGGTGAAGCTATGGCGGCGGCGGCCACAGGCGAGGCTGAAGCAGCTCCCGCGGGTGACGATACAGCCTCTGCGACGGCTGCCGCTCCGGCGGACATTGAAGCGTCAAAGGCCGAACTCAAGCGTCTCACCGAAGAGCTTAAAGCCCTTCAGGGTGAAAATCCTCTTATTCAACCGGTCGTTAACGGACAGTCGGTAGCGGAGATCATCTCCGGTTGGACCGGTATCCCGATCGGCAAAATGGTCGCTGATGAGATCAATGCCGTCCTCAAGCTTCACGAGACGTTGAAAGAACGCGTACTCGGACAAGATCATGCCCTCGAGGCCATCGCACAGCGCATCCGCACCTCGCGGGCAGGCCTGACCGATCCGAAACGCCCCATCGGCGTATTCATGCTCGTCGGCACGTCCGGAGTTGGTAAGACCGAGACCGCACTTGCACTTGCGGAATCACTTTACGGCGGCGAGCGGAATCTGATCTCGATCAATATGTCGGAGTATCAGGAGGCACATACCGTGTCGAGCCTCAAAGGTTCGCCTCCGGGATATGTCGGCTATGGAGAAGGCGGCGTGCTTACGGAAGCGGTGCGAAAGAAACCGTATTCGGTCGTGCTCCTCGATGAGGTTGAAAAGGCCCACCCCGACGTAATGGAACTTTTCTTCCAGGTCTTCGATAAGGGCGTTCTGGAAGACGGCGAGGGTCGCGAGATCGACTTTAAGAATTGCGTGATCATCTTGACGTCTAACATCGGCACCGACACCATAATGAAGCTTTGTGCCGATCCGGAGACGAAGCCTGAACCGGACGGCATTATCGAGGCGATCAAACCGGAACTTAACGCGGCATTCAAACCGGCCTTGCTCGGCCGACTTGTCACGGTTCCTTTTTACCCGATCTCAGACGACATCATGCGGTTGATCATCAAACTTCAGCTCGGAAAGATAAAAAATCGCATTGCGGACAATCACGGTGCGCAATTTTCTTACGATGATGCCGTCATAGATACGGTAGCAAAGCGCTGTACCGACGTGGACAGCGGTGCCCGCAATGTTTACAACATTCTGACGGGTACGATGCTTCCGGATATGAGCGGCGAGGTCCTATCGCGAATGGCGGCCGGTGAATCGATCGCTAAGGTTCACGTGGGCGTCGGCGAAGGCGAGAAGTTTGTTTATGACGTTTCGTAACATTGGTTGGTAAATTAATTTTTTGTAGGTAGAAGCAAAGATGGGACAGTACACTCAAGAAAACAGGCTGCTTAAGATAACGACGCCCTTCGATGACGATTACCTGCTGTTAAATACGGTGAAGGGTTCGGAGGCGATCTCCGAACTCTTCGCGTTTCGCGCCGAACTCCTTCACGAAGAGAAGGCTGGCTGGACTGTCGCAGAAGTAGTGGACCAGAAGAAGATCCTCGGCCAGCCTGTAAGCATCCAGGTCGATCAAAAAGATGGCCGCGGACGGATGCTGAACGGCATCGTCAGCGAGTTTTCCCAAGGGTCACGAGGCATCGATTTCTCGCACTATTGGATAACCATCGTTCCAAAGACCTGGATTCTCACCCAGAACTCCCAGAGTCGAATTTTCCAGCAGAAAACCATCCCCAGTATCCTGAAAGAAGTTTTCGCGGATTTTGATTCGATGATGGTTTGGGAGTTGGAATACGACTACAAACCCAGGAACTACTGCGTCCAGTATCGCGAATCGGATTTCGATTTTGCGTCTCGCCTTATGGAAGAAGAGGGTATCTATTACTTCTTCGAGCATACTGAAGACAAGCACAAAATGATCGTGTCCGACAAGCCTAGGTTTACCAGGGATTGCCCGGGCAAGTGCGACGTAACCTTCTCGCACGAAGTTACTGACGGAGCGTTCGAAACCCAGATCCACAGTTGGGAGACTAACTACCGGCTGCAAACCGGAGTGGTCTCGTTCCGCGATCATCATATACAGCAACCGAACAAGAAGCTCGCGGTCACATCGGCGACCAAGTTTCAGATCGGTGAGAACGGAAATTGGGAACTCTATGATTATCCGGGCGGCTACTCGCGTAAGTTTGATGGCATAGGCCCCACCGGGGACAAGACCGCGGCGGACCTCGACAATATCGTTCCTGATGGAAACCGTACGGCAACGACGGCCATGGAGGTCCTCGATGCTCGCTATATGCTCGGCACGGGTAGCAGCGACGTACCGTCACTGACCGGCGGCCACAAATTCAAGATGGTGTCTCATCCGATCAGCGAGCTGAACGGAGAATATGTACTCACAAAGGTCGTTCATACGGCGTACCAAAATCCGGCATACGACGCTGAGGCTACAAAGGAACAGGGGTACTCGAACGAGTTTGAAGGCCTCGCACACGGCAGGCCGGGAGCTGTGCCATTCCGACCGGAGCGTGTGACTCCCAAGCCGATCGTCCATGGCGCTCAGACCGCATACGTGGTTGGGCCTTCCGGCGAAGAGATCTACACGGATGAGTTAGGGCGTATCAAAGTCCAGTTTTTCTGGGATCGCGAGGGGAAAACCGACGGAACGGATTCTTGCTGGCTGCCGGTGGCTCAAACATGGGCGGGCAACGGTTGGGGTTCGATGTTCATTCCGCGCGTCGGAATGGAAGTGATTGTACACTTCCTCGAGGGCAACGCGGACTGCCCCATCGTGGATGGCTGCGTTTATCACCCGATGAACGTGCCGCCATACGCTCAACCCGAACATAAGACAAGGTCCGGCATAAAGACGGATTCGTCAAAAGGCGGTAACGGCTACAACGAGTTGCGATTCGAGGACCTGAAAAACGGGGAACAAATATTCATCCACGGTGAGAAAGATCTCGACGTCCGCATCAAGAACGACCGCCGTGAATGGACTGGCAAGGATCAACACCTGATCGTTGTGGAGGACCTCCTCGAAAAGGTGGGTGACAAACAAGGATCCCATCATCTGACCATTAAAGACGATCAGAAGATCAAGATCGGCGGGGGCCACCACCTCAACGTAGGCGGTGATGAGGCGATCGAGATCGGCGGTACTCAAACCTTGAAGATCACTGGAGATCAGGGGATCAAAGTTACCGGCAACCACAGCACCGAAGCGACCGGTACGATGTACCTGAAGGGGATGAGCGTCGTCATAGAGGGAATGACGCAGCTGAGCCTTAAGGTCGGCGGCAGCTTCGTTGATATTAATCCTGCAGGCGTTGATATATCAGGTCCGATGGTCAAAATCAATTCGGGCGGTGCAGCGGGGTCCGGTTCAGCTGTCAGCCCATGTGGGCCGGCGGCACCGGAAGATCCTGCAGTGGCCGATGACGACAAGCCCGGCTCGAAGATGAAGCTCGAGAAGCAGTCTTATGAGCGGAAGAAGAGCAAGTCGGCCCCGGAAGATCCGAAAAAGAAATCTTGGATCAAGCTCAAAATGGTCGATGAAGAGGGTAAACCCGTTCCCGGCCAGGCCTACGAGGTCAAGACCTCGGACGGAAAACTCCGCAAAGGGAGCCTGAACCACAAGGGCGAGGCGCATATTCAGGGCATAGAGCCCGGGAACTGCGACGTCACATTCCCGAATCTTGATAAGGATGCATGGGAGGACGCCTAGAAATTTTGATCGAGGTGCACTGATTTATGCCAAACCAAAAAGTAGGCGATAGCGAATCGACATCGAGTCTCGCAAAAAAGAAGGGGTTTTACTGGAAAACAATAAAGGAACGCGGCGAAAATGCGGCCCTGTACCAGAAGCGTAAAGATCCGAATGTGCTGGCTGCGGATGACGATATCTTTATCCCGGAGTTGGTCAAGAAAACCGTATCTAAGGGCACCGAGTCGGAACACGTTTTCAAGCGAAAGGGCGAGCCGACGAAGATCAAGATGAAGCTCCTCGAGCTCGGTGAACCGCGAAAGAACGCCGCCTACATCTTTGAGTGCGGTGACAAGCTGGTGAACGGTACGACCGACGGCGAGGGCATCTTGGAACAGTTCGTCCCCGGTGAAGCAAAGGCCGCCAAGCTTTATTTCAAAGAGGGTAAGGAGATCCACGGCCTTCGCATAGGAAGCCTTGACCCGCACGACCTTGCGTCGGGCATAGTCCAGCGGCTGAACAACTGCGGATTCAAGTTTGCCGCTTCAGGCATCAAAAAAGGCATGAGCGCAAAGGAGGCCTTTGACGACGGCAAGGTCGGGAACAAAGGAGTACGGGCATTGAAGAACTTCCAGGCGCAGAATGAACTGGAACCGAGCGGAAAACTCGACGACGCGACCATCGCGAAATTCGAGGAGTTGTGCAAGTAGAAGAGGTTTGAGATATGGGTTTACTCGATGATGTGAGTGACAAGCTTGACGCCCTAACCGCCGACCAGGAAACTTCCCAGTCGAAGGCCGAGGAGGTCAAATTTGTACCCGGCGATACACTTTCGAAGCCGGAATCGGGCAGTGCTGGCTTTGTCGGGACGCAGCCGGCGGGCGAGGATGCCAAGCCGAATGTCGTCGATGCCGGCATCCCGACCGAATTCATCCATTTCGGAATAGTACACCCGGATATGGGGAAACAGTTCCCGCATATAACTTACGCACCGGCTAACGAGACCGACCCGCCCGACGGACACGCTATATCGTTTCGTGACGGCATTGAACGCGAAGCGATCGTCCTTTTCGGCTTCGTTTCATCCACCAAGCAGGCATTGGTCGACGCGACAGGCAGCCGCGGTGCGATCGACGATGTGGTTAACCTGGCGTCAAACGCTCTCGGCGGCGGGGGCGGATCGGCCCCGGACCCGACCCAATTGGACACGTTCCTGTCCGAGATCAAAACGATCGTCGGGACGGTGAACGCGGCCTCCGTCAAGTACCCTGATATCCACGAAGCCGGTAAGAAACTTCACGAGACGCGGGCGAATTATGCCGCATTCTGCGTATCTCTTAACGATCATTACGTTAAACCTCCCGAGGGAAATCCCATGGACGCGGCCGCCGGGGCGCTCGCGAATCTGCCGGGCGTCGGCAATATCATGGCCACCGTGCAGCGCTTCGCATTTAAGTTCTTCGATCTATATCTCGCCGCTTATCTAGAGCTTCGAACGACCCACGAAGCGTCCGTCGAACTCGGCGCCCACGATCTTACGATCAAGGCGATCAAGGCTGAGTACAAAGATTTCACGTGGGCATATCCGATCTGGTTTCTGAAACCTGATTCGCAGAAACCGAAAAAAGAGGAGAGTGACAGCGGGTTGCTCAAACCGGTCACCGATAAGATCGACGAGGTAAAGAAAGACGTCGAGGAAAAGATCGATGACGTGTACGGCTTCCTGGGGGCAAATTCGAACCCTAAGAAGACACCGGGAACCGACGCGCTTAAAGCGATATTCGGTAAGCTGAAGGGTCCGGAAGAAACGACGCCCGACGCCGTACCGTCCGCCTCGACCTGCATGGTCAACGGGATGGACGCTGCAATGCAGGACATCAAGGGCATCCCGCCGTTCGTCAAGAACGTGATGGCGAAGATGAACGACGCCAACATCGGCCTGCTTGAAGAGATCTATGGCCGAATGATGGCTGCCGGCTGCGAAGGCGAGATCGATTCGAGTGCCCTTGTGATGGCCGGACGCCGCTCGCTTGCCGTAAAGATCGTCGGCATCATGGGCGATCTCGTCGGCGGCGTATTGCCGAGCGACGACTTCGCGATGGGTGTTCCCGGCGGCAAGGAGATCAGCGTACAGCAGTTCGTCGCAAAGATCGTCGAAGAAAAGCTGATGCCTTATGTCGATCCGGTCATCGAGTATATGATCGGCGACCTCGCCGGCCAGATAGAAGCGTCGCGTAAGAAGGCCTCCGACGAAAAGGCTCAGACGATGGAAGTCATGTTCGGCCGCCTTCCATGGTTTACTGCGATCATGTTCAAGAACACGTTCTTCCCGATCTGGAATCTCGTGATCGAAAAGGTATTCGATGAGATCAATCCGCAGATCGCAGATGTAGTTCGTTCGGTCAACTCGGTGTTCGAGACAGCGAAGAATGCAGTCGATACTGTGCAGGATTACAAAGCCCGTGCCGGTCACGTTTCTGACAAAATGGCGTCGGGCGTTGGCAGCCTTCAGGATCTTAGCGATCTGAAAGACGCGGCAGGCGAAGAGAGCCCTGAGGCAAAGGCTCGACGCGAGGAACGCGAGAAACAGCAGGCCGAGAAAGATAAGATCGACAAGTTCTACGAGCCGAACGATAAGGATGCGGAGTTCCCGGTAACGGCACGCGTGGAAGACTGTGAAGGTATCAAGGTTACAGCGGAGATCCCGAGCGTGTTGCCGGCTCCGCCTGCACCTGCCGGCGAACCGCAGGCCGACCAGGCCGCGACTGTTTAGTTAAGGAGAAAAGATATGCCGCCAGCCGCAAGAATTACCGATATGCATACCTGCCCGCTGTCAGATGGGCCGAAACCGCACGTCGGCGGCCCGATCCTCACGGGAGAGATGACTGTCATGATCGGATTTATGCCGGCAGCTCGCGTGACGGACACCCTAACCTGCGTCGGTCCACCTGATATGATCGCGAAGGGGTCGAACACCGTCAGTATCGGCTTTATGCCAGCCGCTAGGATGGGGGATCAAACGGCGCACGGCGGCGTGATCGTTGTGGGTTTTCCGCAAGTTATGATCGGCGGGTGATCGAGCGGCCTCAGTCTATTCGCCGCGCTTCTCGTACCTCACGACCGTTGTCCATCTGCCGTTGACGCGTGTTTTGATCGTTATCTTCACCTTGTCGCCGGAATTCATCGCGTCTTCCTCCTCCGAATACACCTTCACTAGCCGATTTCCAAGAACCGAAAACTCTTCGGTGATATGCCAGCAGCAGCCGCTCTTGTCGAAGGTCCGCAGGCGTTTCCGCTTCTTATCTACCTCAAACATCCCGAGATGCTGGCCAAGTTCGCTGAACGCGGCATTGTGGACAAACTTTCCCGCGGCCCTCGATGAAAGATAGATCTGATACGAAGGTCCGCCGTACGAACCGTTCGGCCCGTCACAGATCGCTACGTCTTCCATACCGTCGAAATTGAAATCGCCAATATTCACCACACTCTGGTTGTCATAGAGCATCGTGATATTGGTCAGCGGATCACCGCCCTCACCCAACTGCATCTGTGTGTTCGGCAGGTTGATAACCTGATATGGAGTGGTGCCTCCTTTTTTGTAAAAGGTGAATGTGGCTTTGCCCGTGCAGTAGCCGTCGTCACACTCAGCGACATTGACCTTGATATCGAAATACCTCGACGCGTCTTTTAGATCAAACGTCTTTTGAGCAAAAGCCGAAGAGCTAAACACCAAAATCATCGCGATGACCAACGCTTTCATAAAGCTCCGTTTTCACCTTCTTGCTTCCTACACTATTCACTATTCACTATTCGCTATTAACTAGTCACTGAGTTACGGGTGCGTCATATCCTCAGCCACGACCCACTCGTCAAATTGTTCGGGCGTAAGCAACTCCAATTCAACCGCCGCTTCCTTGAGCGAAGTTCCCTTTTTGTGAGCGTACTTAGCGAGCTTTGCTGCGTTGTCGTAACCGATGTGCTGATTAAGCGCGGTCACGAGCATCAGTGAATCGCTCAAATACTTGTCGATCTGCTCGCGGTTCAACTCAATGCCGGCGATACAGTAATCGACAAAGCCGTGACACGCGTCGTGGATCAGCCGCACCGAATGCAGGAAGTTGTGGATCATCACCGGCTTGAAAACGTTGAGCTCAAAGTTCCCTTGCGAGCCGGCAAACCCGATCGCCGCGTCGTTTCCGAAAACCTGTACCGCGACCATTGTCATTGCTTCTGACTGGGTCGGATTCACCTTGCCCGGCATTATCGACGATCCCGGCTCGTTCTCAGGCAGCGAGATCTCACCGATGCCACACCGCGGTCCCGACGCGAGCCAGCGGATGTCGTTCGCGATCTTCATCAACGACGCAGCGAGCGTCTTCAAGGCACCCGACGCAAACACGATCTCATCATGCGCCGACAGTGCTGCAAACTTGTCCGGGTGCGATTTGAAGGGCAGCCCCGTCAACTCCGCGATCTTGGCCGCTCCTCTTTCAGCAAACTCCGGATGGGCGTTTAGCCCCGTACCAACTGCCGTCCCACCGATCGCAAGATCGAGTAATCCGGGCAAAACCTGCAAAAGCCTTTCCACATCTCGCCCGACCAAGTTTGCCCATCCGCGAAACTCCTGGCTCACCGTCACCGGCGTAGCGTCCTGCAAATGCGTCCGCCCGATCTTAACGACGCCTTCAAACTCCTTCGCCTTCGCCTCGATCGCAGTTTGCACTTTCTGAACTTCGGGTATTAGGGCCATCAAACGTTCCGCGGCCGCGATGTACATGGCCGTCGGGAAAGTGTCGTTCGACGACTGCGATTTGTTCACGTCGTCATTCGGATGAACCGGCGTCTTCGAACCCATCTCGCCGCCCGCGATCTCGATCGCACGGTTCGAGATCACCTCGTTCGCGTTCATGTTCGTCTGAGTGCCCGAACCGGTCTGCCAAACCCGCAGCGGAAAATGCGCGTCCAGCTTTCCTTCGATCACCTCGTCAGCCGCCTGCGAGATCAGCTTCATCTTTTCCTCGGGCAATTTGCCGAGATCAAAATTCACGATCGCGGCCGCCTTCTTCAAGATCCCAAATGCGCGGATCATTTCTCGCGGCATTACATCGAACCCGATATTGAAATGTTTCAGCGAACGCTGTGTCTGCGCTCCCCAATAAACATCTGCGGGCACGTCGATCTCGCCCATCGAATCGGTCTCGATTCGCGTTTTCACAGCCTTTTCAGTTGCGTTTGTCATAACCTAATTTTGCCACGAAACGAATAGGATTAACCATCGATTCCGCTGGTCGTTGCAAAAACCTTGCTTTCCAGTTTGATCGGAGTATACTTCACGCGCACCCTGCGAAACGACATATCGAGCCGCTCCACCGCGTCATTGGTCCGTAAGACTGTCGTTCGTGTCCGTTTCCTTCCCGAATGGTCCACGCGTGACGAATTCTAGCCGGAGAAGTGTACTGTGAAAAGAATTATCTTAACGCATGTCGTTATCGCGGTATTCCGTGCTGTGGCCGCCAGAGCCGGCGTTGTTGCTTCGGGATTTTGTTTGCTTTTCCTGACCGCCTCTTTCACACACGTGACCGCTCAGGTGCGTGACACACCCGAAAGTCGCGCGAAGGATTTCTACAGTTGGTATCTGAAAGCGATGGTCAAGGGCAAAGACCCGACCAAGGACAAAGCCGCGACCAGGTCGCACCTTTCGCTTCGGTTCAGTCGTTGGTATTACTCGAAAGCGGGCCAGAACTTAGATTACGACGTTTTTGTGAACAGCCAGGAATGGGATGACGCATGGGCGGAAAATATAGAGATCGGCAAAGCCATTCTGATCGACGATAGGTCCGCCGCGCTGCACGTGATGCTTAGATCTCCGCCCGAAGAGTTCGTAATGAAATTACAGGTCAACCTGGTCAAGGAAAATGGCAAATGGAAGATCGACCGCGTGACCGGACTCTTTGAATAGTTTGCCAAATGACTCAAGAAAATTAATGTTACTTCCGCGTGAAGGCGGTGGACAGCAAACGGTCTTGGTCGGAAGAAGTATCGCTCGAAAATAAGGAGTTTAAAAATGGCGATTTCCAAATATGCATGCCGGTTAAGTTTTGGCTTATGTCTAATGGTGGTGTTTGCGATCGGTCCGCCGACGGTGTTTGGCCAAACGGAAAAGCTGGGCGTTGTGAAATACACGCCGCCGAGGGGCATGACCAAACTTCCGAAGGAAAACACGATCGTATTTAGCGAGTTTGACCAGGCGACGGGAAAGTTCTGCATTATTACGCTTTATGGAGCCACGCCCGGCACCGGAAACGCCAAGAGCGATTTCGCCCGCGAATGGAATAATCTCGTCGTAAAAACGTTTACCAAGGCGGAAGCGAATCCGTCGACCGAGACTTCGTCCGAGGACGGTTGGACGGCAATCGGCGGCGGCTCGGAAGTCGAAGGCGGAGTGGGCAAAGCCGTTGCCTTTCTCACCGTCGTCAGCGGATTTGGGCAAACCGTAAGCATTCTCGGCGTCTTTAACGATCAGGCCCATGCCGCAAAGCTAGCTTCATTCATCACAGCGCTGGAGATGGATAAGGTAAAGGCACCACCGGCAAATGTCGCACATGCGGCGGCCACTCGATCAGACTCGGCGTCGGGAACAGCGGCGTTCGATGCCGGAGGCGACCTCATCATCCCGCAGCCCTCGCGCCAACTCACCACAGCCGATATAGCCGGTGTGTGGATCGATGGCCCCAATCGCATGACGACGGAGTATGTTTACAGCGGGAGTGGTAAGAGCGCCGGCAGGGACACGACCGCCTTTCAGGTCAAGACGACGTTCAAGAGCGATGGAACATACAGCAGCTTTTTCAACTCGGTACGAAACAAATACGAAACTGAAAGTGATGCCCAAGCCGGCCCATACTCTATCAACGGCCGTCTTCTCTCGATCCAGGGAAAAACCTACTCGGGAAAACCCCGGATCCAAAAATACGTCATTCGCGGCTGGCTGGAACTGCCCACGATGACCGTTCTGGAGTTGGCCAGCGGCCCGTGGTATGACAACGACCCGATCCCCGAGGTCCACTTTACCGATTTCAACTCTTTTGAAAGCAAACACAGAGGCTCTGAAAAATGGATCCGAATTAAATAAGGCTCAATTCTGAAAATCTCGAATTTCGACCACCACCGGCACGGTCTCAATAACCACCCGAGGTAATTTTCATCAAACGGCAGAAAAGTACTGCAAAATATGTCGTTCGCGGATGGCTGGAGCTGCCGGATATCACCATCTTGAAGGTCGCCGGCCCGTGGTACGACGCCCAGGAAATCCCGGAGCGCACGTTTACCGACCCTCCGGACAGCTACATGCTCACAAACAAGTGGGTTCGCAAGAAATAAGCCCTCGTCAATACGTAAGCGAGTGGACTTGCATCGCGATCACAACACCTTGACTTGCGCCGGCGTTCGATCCTAATCTTTATCGACCCCACCGCCCTAGGTTCGGTGCGGGTTGTCGAAGAGTGGAAAGCGTAAAATTACTCTTACGGATATACTTTCGCCCCGGCTTCGCCTTCAGCGAAATAATGGACCGCGGCAGTTGGCTCGTGGCAGCCGGTATTGCCGTTGTTGTCGGCATCCTTTTCTTCGCGACAGTAAACGCAAAGCTTGACGATGCCTATCGATTACCAGCGATCACCGACTATTACAACGAGACGATCTATTCCGAGATCGATCCCGATGTCGCGGAGAAATATAAGTCCGACGCTGTGCAGAAGTATCAGGAGGCCGTCCGAAATAAGCGAACCATTCCTGTCGTAGGCGACCGATTCTTCAACTTCTTCTCTTTCGATCCGACGGAGTTCCACCGACCGTTACTTGCGATCTCGTTGTTCTACGTTCCCGCGGTCATCCTATGTATGTCGCTGTTCGCCGGCCTCGCGAGTTTCGGCCTGCTCATCCGCCGCGACTACGCCGTCATGGCAACATGCACCTTGCTCGCCTGGTCAGCCGCGCATTTGCCGTTCGCGATCGCAGGGATCGCTCTGTTCGGAACCGAGGTTGATCCGACTATCTGGCTTTCGTTCTGGGCGGCGAGCGGAGCCCTCTTCGGCATACTGATGCTATTTGCGGTCCGTACGGTTTTTGGCGTGAGCTACGGCATCGCGATCCTGACCGTCGCCCTCTCATGGCTCGCCTTTCCACTCGCGATGCACGCCTTCAACCTCGTCGGCCCGTGGATATTTTTCCCATTTTTGCCCATCTGCCTTTTGCTCTATTTCGGCGGATACCTCGGCGGCCAGATCAGCGGACTCGGCGGCGCTTTCCGTCAGCGTCAAAACCTCAAACGCTTTCTTCACAACGCGACGGTTAATCCGAAAGACGCCGATGCACATGTCCAGCTCGGATTGATCTACCTCGAACGCCGTCAAGAAACTCGCGCCGTGGAACACTTTACGAAAGCCATCGGGATCGACAAGACCGAGATCGACGCAAACTACGAGCTCGGCCGCATCGCCCGCACTCACGGCGACCTCCAAAAGGCTCTCGACCATTTCGCCATCACCCTCGAACAGGATGACCGCTATCGCCTCAGCGAGGTCTGGCGCGAGATCGGCGCGACATACCTAGACGCGGGAATGCTGAACGAAGCATACGAGCCACTCGAAAAATTCGTCGAACGCCGCAACGTCGATCCCGAAGGCTTGTATTACTTTGGAAAACTCTTGAAAGCAAAGGGCGAGAACGAACGGGCCCGCGAGATGTTCGAATCCGCCATCGACTCAGCCAAAACTTCCCCCTACTTCCGCACCCGCCAACTCGGCCAGTGGGCCAAACTCGCCCAAAAAGAACTCTAGGCTTGTTACGACTGGAACGCAGGCGTCCCGCCTGCAACGCCGCCTCGCGGCGCGATGCGCCAACTACTCGACACGCGGACACACCACCACATACCGGCCCGCCCGCTCGTTAACCGTTCATCCATTAAACCGACTTTCCCCGCCGGGGCCTGACGCTCCATCCTCAACATTTTTTTGGTTCGGTGAGCCTGCGACAACCGATTTTTCGCGTAGCGGTTAAACGGATCGATCACGAATCGGTTTCGATCATTCGGGACAGCCACACCGGAGAATCGTCATGAAGCATCGAAGGTCCCACTGGCTTTTTCGTTGCTGAACGTGATCGGGACTAGCACGAATTTTTCGCGCGACAGCCCATACCGAAACACCGTGGCATAGTTGGGAGAATTGTCATGAAGATCAAACTGGTTCTGGTTGCATTCTTGATACTTGCGTCACTGGGCATCCAGTCGGAGTGGCGATCCGCCGCGGCATCGAATCGGGCCCTTACGCTGACGCCGACACCATCTCCAACGCCGACGCTGGTCGTCCCGGCCAATGGCACGCTGCCAACTCTTACGCCGCTCGCGGTCAATACGGGACCGGGCGATCAATATGATCCGCACATAAGCGGCAACTGGGCTGCATACACGTCGGACCTTTCGATTCGCTACTACAACTTCGAAACCAACACGGATGACGCAATTCCAATGGGAGTGTCAGCACGTGACCTGCTCTCGGACATCAGCGGGAGCAAGATCGTTTTCTCGCGTGTCGTCACCGGCATAAAGACCGCAGTCATGGTCTTTGACGCGGCCACTCCATTGACCCCGCCGGTCGAGATCAACGCGGCAGACGGTGTCACCCGCATCGGCTCGGCGATCGGCGGAAACACGATCGCCTATGTCGACTTCACCCTCGAGGGCCACGGCGAGATCTTCATCCACGACCTCGCTTCCTCGACCTCAACGCGGATAACTAACGACGTTGCGTACGATGCTAACCCGCAAGTTTCGCCCGATGGCACCGTCGTCACGTGGGAACACTGTGCCACTTCGTCGAGCAACTGTGAGATTTGGCAGGCGGTTAAAAACGGGGCTGTGTGGGACGTTACCGCGTCGTCCGCCACCGTCAATCCGGAAGCGAATCCGGACTCCAACGGGACGATCGTGGTCAACGACACATTTTTACCGACGAACAACGGCCAGATCGTCTGGCGACCGATTGCCGGCGGCACTGAGACTCAGTTGCAGCTAACCGGCATCGAAGCAAATCCGAGCATTGCGGGCAACTTCATATCATTCGAGAGCCGCCCGACGCTTTTTGAGACGACCGACATTTTTGTTTACGACATCGCAAACAATCTGCTTTATCAGGTCACCAATACGCCTCTGATTACCGAGCAGTTGAATGACATTACCGTTCTGCCGGAGTGCGTGATCCGTGTAGTATGGGCAAGCGACGAAGACGGTTTCGATCAGCGCAACATAAAGAGCTCAACGTTTTCGCTGCCTTGTGCCGATGACAACTCGCCGCCGGTTCTGCAAGACCCGATCCCAGACATCGTCGTTACGCTTCCGCCAGACTCAACCGCGACTTCCGTCGCCGTAACATTCCCGACACCGACGGCGACGGATGACAGCGGTACGGCAACAGTGACGACGAATCCGGTTTCCGGTGCGGTATTTCAGGTTGGCACGACGACGGTTGACGTTACCGCGACCGATCCTTCGGGCAACACCGCCACCGGCAGTTTTAGCGTCAGGGTATTGCATAACTTCTTGGGTTTTTTCCAGCCGGTTGATAATCTGCCGATCCTCAACGTGGTAAACGGAGGGCAAGCCGTTCCGGTCAAGTTCTCGTTGAGCGGCAATAAAGGCCTGAACATCTTTACTCCGGGCTACCCGGCGTCGGGCCAGATCACGTGCGACCAGAGCGAACCCGGCTCGGTCATCGAAGAAACCGTTTCAGCCGGTGGAAGCAGCCTGAATTACGACGCAAGCTCTGATCGGTACACATACGTCTGGAAGACGCAAAAGCAATGGAAAGGCACGTGTCGAATACTAGTCCTGCGGCTTACAGACGGCAGAGACCATTTCGCCAAGTTCCGTTTTAAGTAGCCCTCTATGTTATAGCCGTAATTTTCAAAGGCACGCGAAGGGAATTAAGGGAGAGAAGATGAAATACTCAACATTCACCATTTGGATAATTCTTATTTTGGCTTGCTCCACAGGATTCGCGCAGGCTCCTACTCCGTTATCGGGTTTCGTGGATATGCATACGCACCCGGTGTCTCAACTTGGATTTGGTGAGCAGCTGTTTTTTGGCGACAACGACGGCCCCATCGACATCGCACTGGGGTCTTGCAATTGCGTTCACAACTTTAGCCTTGTCCCTGGCGAGTTTTGCGGGTCGCAAAATCTTTACCGTAATCAGATGGTTGACAGTGTTGACACCGCAAACCTGATCTCGCCAGCCCATAGGAAGGTGCACCCGGCTTCTCCCGATTTTGAAGAGTGGCCAAGACACAATTCCATCCTGCACCAACAAATGTATATTGACTGGATAAAACGAGCCAAAGAGGGAGGCTTACGCGTAATGGTTGCCCTCGCGGTCAGTAACCATACGATGGCCGACGCGGCAGAGACGGCCGGAGTTAATGATGATCTGGCCTCGATGAATAAACAGATCCAGCGAATGAAAGAGTTGTTTGGCCGCCACACGGCTGATCTGGAGATCGCTTATACGTCAGCAGATCTGCGGCGGATCGTGAATTCAGGAAAGCTCGCCGTAATACTCGGAGTAGAAATGGACAACATCGGCAATTTTTACAACCCTGCCGATCATAAAGGGGCGACCTATAACACTAACCCGACCGATCAAGATGTCAGGGACGAGATCGACAGGCTCTTTACACTTGGCGTCCGGTACATATTCCCGGTCCACATCACCAATAACGCATTTGGAGCCGCCGCTCTCTACAGCAGTGATTTCGGCATAGCCAATAAATACAACACCGGAAGCCCTTTTTCTCCGGAAGAGGTGCCCAGTTCCGGGGGCATTGAGTTTCAGTTGACACACCCCTATAGGCCGCTTCGTCAGAGTGTCCTGGGCAACATGTTCATGTTTTTGACTGGCCCGATCCTGCCTCCTCAGATCATGCCGGATGTTTTCAGTAATTACCCGTTCATCGCTCCTCCGCCGCCCACCATAGGTCACCGCAATAGCCTAGGCCTTACACCCAAGGGCGAAACGGCGATCCGCTACATGATGAAAAAGGGAATGCTCATCGATATCGATCATATGTCGGAGAGATCAACCGTCCCTGTGTTCAGCATGGCCACCTTGTACGACTATCCACTTAACTCAGGACACAATGGTTTTCGCAATATTCCTGATAGTTCCAGAGTCGCAAATGAGAATGGAAGGACCGACGCACAGGTTCAACAGATCTATAGCCTAGGTGGAATGATGGGCCTGGGCCACGGCGGGAGCTCCACTACTTTTCTGCGAAACTATCGCTACGGTTTGGCCCTTTCCGGTAATCAACCCTTGGCTATCGGCACAGATGTAAACGGATTCTTTCCGCTTCCGGGTCTACCGACACCGGCGGAAATGGTCATCTATGGTCCGAGTCTTGTCAGATCCGTCACCGGCAACAAGACCTGGGACTTCAATATAGACGGCATGGCTCACTACGGCCTTTTACCGGAGTTCATCGCGAGCACGGAACGCGTGGGGATGACTGCTGGTGAGAAGTCTACGTTCTTTTCTTCCGCCGAACGGTTCGCCCAAATGTGGGAAAAGGTTGATACGTCGAAGAATAGCGTTGACAACCCTGATCTCGATAACGACGGAGTGTCCAATGACATCGACAATTGTCCAAAAGCAGCCAATCCGGACCAGTTGGATAGCGATGGTGATGGTATCGGTGATGTATGTGACGCAGATGACGACAATGACACGGTCCCCGATGCCAACGACAACTGTCCACTTACGGCGAACACGAGCCAAGCCGATAATGACAATGACGAGATCGGCGACGTCTGCGATGCAGATGACGACAATGACACGGTCCTCGATGCCGGCGACAACTGTCCACTCACGGCGAACGCGAATCAAGCCGACAATGACAATGACGGCACAGGAGACGTTTGCGACGCCGACGACGATAACGACGGAGTAGGCGATGCCAACGACAACTGTCCCGCAACGGCCAATACGGATCAGCTGGATAACGATGGTGACGGCATGGGGAACGCCTGCGATCCGGACGTCGCACCACCGGTCCTCGGCGCACTTGCCAATGTGGTCGTTGCGCTCCCGCTGAACTCAACGGCAAGTTTTACGACGGTGACATTCCCCACACCAACGGCGACCGACGACTGGGGTTCCGCAACGGTGACGACAAATCCGGTTTCAGGTGCGGTATTTCAGGTTGGCACGACGACCGTCAACGTCACGGCGTCCGACCCGAGCGGCAATACGGCCACAGGCAGTTTCACTGTCACGGTTCTGCACAATTTCTCGGGGTTTTTCCAGCCGGTCGACAACCTGCCTGCCCTCAACGTGGTAAACGGCGGACAAGCCGTTCCGGTCAAGTTCTCGTTGAGCGGTAATAAAGGCCAGAACATCTTTGCGGCGGGCTACCCGGCGTCCGGCCAGATCACGTGTGACCAGAGCGAACCCGGATCGGTCATCGAAGAAACAGTTACAGCCGGTGGAAGCAGCCTGGCTTACGATGCTACCGCTGACCAGTACACATACGTCTGGAAGACGCAAAAGCCATGGAAAGGCACGTGCCGAATGCTGGTCCTGCGCCTAACAGACGGCAACCAACACGTTGCGAAGTTCCGCTTTAAGTAGAATCTTCGTGTTACACGAAAACGGAATTGTCGCTCGTCCGGCGCAGTCTGCAAAATGACATAACGGAGGCAAAATATGAGATTCGCAGAACTACTGAGATCTATCTTCTGTACGACGATCTTTCTGCTCACGGCGACGTTTACGTCCGCACAGACACAAACTCTCGGTGCGATCAAATTCACACCACCCGCGGGATTTGCTAAGAACGCCACAGATCACGCCGTCGTTTACAGCACCGTCCATCAGAATACAGGGCAATTCTGTTTCATAACTCTTTATCGCGAAGTGGCGAGCTCTGGTTCCCCGCAGAAAGACTTCGCAAGCGAATGGGACACCCGGGTGGTGAAACCTTTTGGCGGCGAACCGACCCCGAAGACAGTTACCGAACCCGACAACGGCTGGACCGCGATCGCGGGCGGCTCGCCGATCGACTTTAACGGAAACAAGGCCTTCGCGTTTCTTACCGTCGTGAGCGGATTCGGAAAAACGGTCAGCGTTCTCGGAGTTCTGAACGATGAATCGTTTCTGCCGAAACTACAGGCATTCGTCGAATCGATGGATGTCGACAAGACCGTCGCATCCAGTCCTGTTTTGCCCGCAACTCCGACGACATCGGCGAGTGCCGCAACCTTTCAACGCGATGCTTATGACCGGATCATCATTCCGCCGCCGACGCGGCAACTGACGCTCACCGATCTCGCGGGAAACTGGGGCGAGGCGTCGAGTTTTCATCAGCGATACGTTTACCGCAGCTCGGGTACCTATGCGGGCTCAGATTCGCTGACTATGAAATCGAAAATGACCCTGACTGCTGACGGCGGTTTTTACGACGATTTTTATATGATCCAGAACGGTAAATTGATAAAGGAGAAGACCGGAGGCGCCTTTGCGATCAACGGCCGAATACTCGGTATCAAGATCAAGGAGGGTAATCTGGCGAAATACGTTATACGCGGCTGGCTCGAACTGCCCGACATGACGGTGCTCGAGGTCTGCGGCCCATGGTATAACGACGACGTAATCCCGGCTGAGATCTTTAGTAATCCCGTTCAGGGAGCGAATCTCAATCAGCAATGGGTTCGCAAGAAGTAGCTGAGCTTCATTTCCGGAAAGCGAACCTTAACAGAAAGTGGGCCGAACAGAACAGGCGGTCAGACGCGTCGATACTGAATGATGAACCGGTCCGCCGGTTCGTCATCGGTGTCGTCAGGCATCACCTCGAAATGCGTCTGCACGAGTCCGCTCGCTTCAAAACGCGCTAACTCTTTTCTCGACACCGGCCACGGCACTTTAACCACTTCCTCATCGTCTTCCCGCCCGCGAGTAACAATCAGTAGCTCTCCACCCGGAGCTACAAACGATGCGATCGAATCCATCACCCGCTCACGCATCTCGATCGGCAAAGGCTGAATGGTATAAACCTCTAAAACAAAATCGAATCCGCCGTCGCTGTCAGTACCCACTGCGGCGGCCGGCGACAATTGGTCAGTACCGCCTGCGGTAGCGGGTGGGGATTTGTAGATCCACGCCGACGGAGGAGCAAAAAGATCCGCGACTTTAAACTTTATATCGCGACTTTTATGCAGCTTCCTCACCCACTCGATCGCCGTCGGCGAGATATCGAATCCCGTCACATCGAATCCCAGATCGTCGAGATAGACCGCGTCATCGCCAAGACCGCAGCCAATGACTAGAGCCTTCCGCCCATCGCCACGCAGGCCCGTCTTTTCAGCCCATGCCTTAAAAAATCGATTCGGCTCCAGATCACCCCATGGGATCTTCTCATTATCTCCAGCCGCTTCCTGATAAAGGGCGTCAAACCAACCGAGTGCATCGCCGCGTTCGGCAAACTCCGTCGCCAATTCCCGCGTCCGCGCCCGCTTATCGAACTCGTCGTCCATCGCTTCTCACCTAGAATGGCATATCATCGATATCCGTCGGCGCACCCGCATCCTTCCACGCCGTCCAGCCGCCCGCCATCGACAGCACATTCGTATAACCCATCTTCCGTAAACTGTCTGCGGCGAGTGCGGACCGGTATCCGCCGCCACAGTAAAGGATCAACTCGGCATCCTTATTCGGTATCTGATGAACGATGTCGCGCTCGATCACCCCGCGACTTAAATGGATCGCCCCATCGGCGTATCCCGATTTCCACTCGTTGTCCTCACGCACGTCGATCAACGTCGCCCCACCAACCCGGCGCTCGATCGCCTCCGCGACCGACACTTCCTTAACTCTCGGCAGCACCTCATTTACAAGCTCAAGAAACTCTTTTGAATGATCCATTTTTCTTCCTGTCTTCGTTTCCTCGTTTCTTTATTTCGTGGATAAATTCTATTTCAATAGGCGGTCAAGGCAAGGCATCCGGCCTCACTAGCCTACAAACCGCCAAACTCCTATAATCTATAGTTTCGCTCTAATTTGAAACTTCTTACTAACGAGGGTAAAGCATTGGCAGAACAATTTGACGTTACTATCATCGGTTCAGGTCCCGGCGGATACGTCGCCGCGGTTCGAGCGGGCCAACTCGGCCTTAAAGTCGCGATCGTAGAAAAGGAAAAGGACGCCCGGCTCGGCGGCACCTGCGGACTCCGCGGCTGCATCCCGACCAAAGCCCTTCTCAACGCGGCCCACCTTTACGACAAAGCTTCGCACTTCGAGAACTTCGGCCTGAAGATCGAGGGGCTTTCCTACGACTGGACCGGCGTTCAGAAGTACAAGTCCGATGTAGTCGCAAAGAACTCGGCCGGCGTGACCTACTTGATGAAGAAGAACAAGGTCACCGTCTTCAACGGCTTTGGCAAGATCGCCGGTAAGGGCAAGGTTGAGGTCGATCTCGCCGACGGCAAAAAGGAAACGATCGACACCAAGAACATCATCATCGCTACCGGATCCGTCGTTCGCCCGATACCCGGCTTTGATACCGACGGTAAGCAAGTCGTCAACTCCGATCACATCCTCGAACTCACCAGCGTTCCGAAATCTCTTATCGTGATGGGATCAGGCGCTGTGGGATCTGAATTTGCGAGCGTTTACCACCGCTTCGGTACCGACGTTACGCTCGTCGAATTGCTCGACCGAATCGTGCCGCTCGAGGATGCAGAGGTCTCCAAGGAGCTCGCTCGCGTGTTCAAGAAATCGGGAATGAAGGTCGAGACCGGCCTCAAGCTTGATAAGCTTGAGAAAGGCAAGAAGAGCGTCAAGGCTTCCGGCAAGAACGCCAAAGGCGAGACCGTCACGCTCGAAGCCGAAATGCTTCTCGTAGCCGTCGGCCGCATGCCGTACCTCGAAAACCTCGGACTCGATAAGACCAAGGTCAAGGTCAGCGAACGTGGAACCGTCGAGGTCAACGAATATTACGAGACCGCCGAGCCCGGAATCTACGCGATCGGCGATGTAGTCGCGACCGCCCAGCTCGCGCACCTCGCCTCGAAAGAGGGTATCCTCGTCGTCGAGAAGATCGCCGGCAAAAAGGTCCAGCCGATCAAGCACAACCTCGTCCCGAACTGCACGTACTGCGACCCCGAAGTCGCCAGCGTCGGCCTGACCGAAGCGAAAGCGAAGGAAGCGGGCTACGACGTTAAGGTCGGCAAGTTCCCGTTTTCCGCATCGGGCAAAGCACGCATTCTGGGCGAGACCGACGGCTTCGTCAAGATAGTCTCCGAGAAGAAGTACGACGAGGTTCTCGGCGTCCACATCATCGGCCCGCACGCCACCGAGCTGCTAGCCGAAGCTTGCGTCGCCATGGCACTTGAAACCACGGCCGACGAACTAGGCCGGGTCATCCACGCCCACCCGACCGTTTCGGAATCCGTCATGGAAGCCGCCGAAGGCGTCCACGACCTAACGATCCATATGTAGTCTAGGGAAGGAGAAGATATGAAAAAACTGATCATCTCATTGTTTATTCTCGCTATCTCGGCGATCGCGATCCTTGCCGATCAGGCCGCGTACATCACGAAGGAACAGGCTCAGAAAGCTGCCGCGTTTCTCAAGGACAAGAAGCAGATACGTCATTACTGCAATCCTTGCGATGACAAGGGCGATCGGGTTGAGGACATCTCTGTAGTCGAAGCGGTTGAGGTTAAAGACAGCAAGCCGTACTGGGAAGTCCTCGTCAACGGCAAAGGTATCGACCTCGCGTACGTCTATTTTCAGGACAAAAAAGGTAAGTGGAAGAACCTCGCCAGGGAAATGAAGATCAAGGTCGACGACGTTCCGAAGTCTCTGCCCTAAAGTCAGAACCGCGAGCGGTAGCGACCGGTTCCATTTCGCAGATCTTAAAGGAGTCGGCTCGTCCGGCTCTTTTCTTTTTTTCAGCTAAACAAAGCGCGAGTAAAGAACGTACCAAGCCGCATGATAAGGCCATTCATCGTTCTCGTGCTCGTCGCAGTTTCAGCCTGCTCGCAGACGCCAGCAGGCCAAACCTTACCCACACCGACCGCCCACACGCCCGGGACTATCAAGCTGACCTACGTCGGCAACGAGGGCGTTCTGATCTCGGATGGCACGAAAGCAGTGCTGATCGACGGGCTGCATCGGAAGTATGGCGACGCGTATCTCAATCCGCCGGCCGAAGTGCTCACCGCTATGGAGACGGCAAACCCGCCGTTCGATCAGGTCCGCATAGTACTCGTCTCACACGTTCACGGCGATCATTTCAGTGCGGAATCGGTTGGCCTCCACCTGAAAAACAATCCGAAGGCCATGCTCGTTTCCGACGCCCAGAAAATGTCGGATGTCGCCCGGCTGTTCACCGATCACGAATCGATCCGCCATCAAACCTTCGAAGCGACGCCTGAGTGGAAGAAAAAGGTCGTCTACGAACGTGACGGCATCAAGGTCACGCTGCTCGGAATGAAGCACGGCAGCGACCGGTTTTGGTGGATCAAGAACCTCGGTCACATCATCGAGGTCGGCGGCAAGAAACTCTTCCACTTCGGCGACGCCGACAACACCGTCGAGAACTTCGCAGCATTTAACCTCGCCGCCGAAAAGATCGACATCGCCTTCATACCTTACTGGTTCCTTCTCAACGAAAACGGCCGCAAACTAGTCCGCGAAACCATCGCCGCCAAATACAACATCGCCGTCCACATCTCACCCGCCAACGCTGAAGCCGACGCGGCGAACGTGAAAAAAACGCATCCGGGTGTGGATGCGTTTACTAAAATGCTCGAGGAACGGAGCTATTGACCCGCGGGGTCCACCCAATCCGATGTATACTCGTCGCGTGAAAATAGCCTGCCTGAGTATTGCTTGTGTCCTCTTCGCTGCCTTGAGCATCCGCGCGGACTCGATAGCTCCTCCGTGTTCATATATCGCTTATTCAAGCGACCGCTCATTCGCGTTCGTAATGCTCGCTCCCAAGTCGGACTACGAATGTGGTTCTTCCAGCGACGCCACCGAAGGAAAAGAGCTAAGGACGCGGTTCAAATCGAGCGGCATGTACGAAAAGGGCGATCCGGCCCGGCTCAAATGGGCTGTTGGTGACGATTGGTTCGCCTACAAGGTATTGGTTACCAACGATGGCGAATCGATCGTCCGAATGGGGCCCTGGGCGAGAAGCATGTCCGACGAGGCCTTCTCGTTTTTTCGAAACGGCAGCATGGTCCGGACCGTTGCGATCGACGAACTCATCAAGAATGAATCTTCCGTAGAACGATCCGTTTCTCATTTCATGTGGTCAAAGGGTTATGGGTTGACGTCCGATGGTTCACGGTTTTTCATCAATACTCTCGAAGGGGCCAGCTATCAATTCGATGTGAAAACCGGAGAAATGACCTCTTCAACCCCTCCGAATGCGACCGGTAGTGCGTCACCCGGAGGCGATCGATCGAAGGGCACCTGTACGTTGGCTCTCGTCTTAATTGCCGCTTTCGCCGCTTTTCGCGGAAAGCCTCGCTAGCCTACTTTTGCCTTAACATTTCGGTAAAGTTATTATCTAGTTTCACATTTACTAGATATGGCTAACAAAGGCGTGGACATTGCTCCCGCAGAAGGAAAACTCGGAGTTTTATTGGTCGGCCTTGGGGCCGTTAGCACGACGCTCGTCGCGGGTGTCGAGGCGATCAAACGCGGCATCTCGGAGCCGGTCGGAAGCCTGACCCAGATGGGCACGATCCGCCTTGGAAAACGCACGGACAACAACGTGCCGAAGATCAAGGATTTCGTACCGCTCGCAAGCCTCGACGACATCGTTTTCGGCGCTTGGGATATCTTTCACGACAATGCTTTTGAGGCGGCGATGAACGCTGGTGTGCTTGAAAAAGATCTGCTCAATCAGGTCTCCGAACAGCTCGCCTCGCTCAAACCGATGGCGGCCGTGTTCGAACAGAATTACGTGAAGCGCATCACGGGCGAGAACGTCAAGACCGGTAAGAACAAGATGGAGCTGGCCGAACAGCTTATCGAAGACATCGCCAGGTTCAAGACGGACAACGGATGCGACCGGCTCGTGATCGTCTGGTGCGCATCGACCGAGATCTACGTCGAAGAGTCTGAAGTGCACACTTCGATCGAGGTGTTCGAAAAGGCGATGTACGACAACGATCCTCGCATCGCTCCGTCGATGATCTATGCCTACGCGGCGATCAAGTCCGGCGTGCCGTTCGCGAACGGTGCACCGAACCTAACGGTCGACATTCCGGCACTCACCGAACTCGCCGAACAGCACAAGGTCGCGATCTGCGGAAAGGACTTCAAGACCGGCCAGACGCTGATGAAGACCATCTTGGCTCCGGGTTTGAAGTCGCGTATGCTCGGCCTTGACGGCTGGTACTCGACCAACATCCTCGGCAACCGCGACGGCGAAGTGCTCGACGATCCGGAGAATTTCAAGTCAAAAGAGGTCTCGAAGCTGTCCGTGCTCGAACACATCTTCCAGCCCGAGGTTTACCCCGGCCTGTACGGAGATTTTTCGCACGTCGTCAAGATCAACTACTATCCGCCCCGCGGCGATAACAAAGAAGGCTGGGACAACATCGACATCTTCGGCTGGCTCGGCTACAAGATGCAGATCAAGGTCAACTTCCTCTGCCGCGACTCGATCCTTGCCGCGCCGCTCGCGCTCGACCTGGCGTTGTTCATGGATCTCGCACAGCGTGCCAGTATGAAGGGCGTCCAGGAATGGCTGTCATTCTACTTCAAGGCTCCGCAGACCGCTCCGGGCCTGTATCCTGAGCACGACATCTTCATCCAGCTGATGAAGCTGAAGAACACGCTTCGACATTTGCGGGGTGAGGACCTCATCACCCATCTCGGGCTTGAGTATTACGACTAGAGATTTAAGACTTTGAAGGGCCCGGCGAAAGTCGGGCCTTTTTGTCGCCTTTGAATCCGGCGAAAAACGCCATATATTTGTAATCGACTGGATTTCCGAAATTTATCTTGAAGATTTAACGTTTCTGTGCAAAATAACGTGTAGGCGGGCAATTCCCATGCATCCGCCGCACATCCAGAGACGAATCCAGCCAACGGTTAAAATATTGACATCATCTTTAGTGACGTAGGATTGCTTCACCCGCAAATCCTTAGATCACAGAACGTCACCAGAACTAGGGCGGAGATCTCTCGCACAGGTTTTTCCTGCTAGGGAGAAGATATCGAGATGAAAAACGAAACGGCCAAGAAAAAAGAATCAAGCACTGCCGGGGTCCTTCTCGACCCCGATCGCAAAAGCCCGCGAGCCGCTGAGTTTGAAGACAAACTCTCAGCGTTGATCGTGGGCCAGGAACGCGCGGTCCGGCGTATGAGCGGCCTGTTCCAGATCTACCTCGCCGGGATGAACAACCCGACACGGCCGCTCGGGACGATGCTTTTCCTCGGGCCGACCGGCTCGGGTAAGACGCGCGTCGTCGAAGCCGCCTCGCAAGTTCTGCTGAACGACCCGCACGCCGTCGTCAAGATCGACTGTGCCGAGTTTCAGCACTCGCACGAGATCGCGAAACTCATCGGCTCGCCTCCGGGATACCTCGGCCACCGCGAAACGTCGCCGATGCTCACCCAAGAGAATCTCGACAAGGGCCACACCGAAGATACGAAACTTACGTTCGTCCTTTTCGATGAGATCGAAAAGGCCTCGGATTCGCTTTGGCAGCTTCTGCTCGGAATTTTGGATAAGGCGACGCTCACGCTCGGCGACAACCGCCGCGTTGATTTTTCGAGAACGATCGTCATCATGACCTCGAACCTGGGCGCCCGCGAGATGTCCGACATGATCTCCGGCGGCATCGGATTCGCCCCGACCAAGACCGATCAGGTAAAGGCCGACAACGACATTGACACCAAGATCTATCGAACGGCTCTCGAAGCGGCGAAGCGTAAGTTTTCGCCCGAGTTCATGAACCGTATCGACAAGGTCGTGGTCTTCCGCAGCCTGAAGGAACATCACCTCCGTCGCATCCTTGAGATCGAGTTGCGTTCGGTGCAGGATCGCATCACGGAATCCGCCGGCACCAAGTTCGTCTTCGAATGCACCGACACCGCTAAGGAGTATTTGCTTCAGGAGGGCATCGACCTCAAATACGGCGCACGGCACTTGAAGCGGGCGATCGAACGCCACCTTGTGTATTCGCTCTCGAACCTCGTCGCAACGCAGCAAGTCGAAACGGGTGATCTTGTTCTGGTCGACTTCGATGGCGAAAAGCTTACGTTTCACAAGCAGGCCGGCAAGATGATCATCGCCGACACTGGTGACGACTCGATCGACGAGACTCCGCTTATGAAGTCTGACGCCGTCGGATTACCGATGCCCCACGCCTCAGCCGCTCCGCAGACCGCGAAGTCAAAGGGCGAGCAGAGCGATAATTAATTCAACCGATTAGTTAGGAAAGAGACGGTCGATGAACGGCCGTCTCTTTTATTTGAGGACGGCTTGAAAGTCGGTGTCGATGAATTCAGCGATCTGATCTCGCACTTCTCGAAATGCCGCAACGCGCGTTTCGAAATCACCCGACGCAAAATACGGATCATCGAAAGCATGATGAATGAGTTTCGTCTTGGCCGGGAAATAAGGACAGTTCGCCTTGGCGTTGTCGCAAACAGTCAGAACGTAATCGATCTCCTGCCCGGCAAACTCATCCACCGATTTGGATCGGCTGCCGGAAATGTCTATGCCGACCTCTTCAAGAGCAGCTATGGCTTCCGGGCTGACGCCGATCGGACGCGTTCCTGCGCTATCGACGTCAAACCGGTCACCCAGTTTCGCCTTCAACAACCCTTCGGCCATTTGGCTCCGGGCCGAATTCCCTGTACACAAAACGAGGATCCGTAGTTTACTCATTGTTCTCTACCTCAAGCAGCAGCCAATTGAAAAACATCATCGCCGTGATCGCTCCGATCAATTGCATGACGATGAACATCGGGACACTCTCGGGCGAAATACCGGTAAACGTGTTCGACAATGTTCTTGCGATCGTCACCGCCGGATTCGCAAACGACGTCGAACTCGTGAACCAACAGGCGGACCCTATATAACACGCCACAAGCGTCCCGACCAGGTTCGGCCAAAATCTCGCACCCAGCCGGATCACGCCGATCAAACCGAACGTCGCGACAAACTCGCCAATGTACTGCCCGACACCCGTCCGAGCTTTCGTTGCAATGTTGATCGCAGGAAGTTCGAACATCAGGTTCGCGATCATAACGCCGATAACGGCGCCGACGATCTGGACGAGGATGGAATAAATACCGGTAGTCGATTCGATCCGCCCGCCGAGATTCTCGGTCAGCGTCACCGCCGGGTTGAAATGCGCCCCAGAGATTACCCCAAATCCGTAGATCAGGACCACCAATCCGGCGGCGATCGCGAGCGAGTTACAAAGCAACGCGATGGCGTCGTTTCCCGCGGCCAGACGCTCAGCCATAATTCCCGAACCGACCACGATTGCCAGCAAAGCCGCCGTACCAACGAACTCCGCAGCAAGTTTTCGTGAGAGCTTCATACTCTATTTGCAGCACGAGAATCTGGTGCATTTCGCTAGATCGCAGACCGTTCCACAAGCGCGTCTGCTGACTCTCTCGCGTAGTCTGGCAGCAGCTATTTTCCTAACCCAACGCATCATATATGTCCTGACAGATATCATCTATATTCTCAACTCCAACCGAGATCCGCAACAAGCCCTCGGAGACTCCGGCGGCAGCCCGTTCTTCCGGCGAAAGTGACGCGTGGGTCATCAATGCGACCGGTTGGATAAGCGTCTCGACACCGCCCAGCGATGTCGCAAAAGTACAGACCCTCAAGCTATTGACTAATGATTTAGCCGCCTCCGCGGTGCCGACATCAGCCCCAAGCATCCCGCCAAACCCGCGCATCTGCCGTTTGGCGATCTCGTGATTCTGGTGACTCTCAAGCCCCGGGTAGTAAACCGCCGAGATCTTCGGATGCTCTAATAATATATTCGCTAACGCAGATGCATTTGAATTATGCCGCTCCATCCGAAGACCCAGGGTCTTGATCCCACGCAGAACCAGCCACGCGACTTGGGGAGCGATGTTCCCGCCGTAGAGCTTCGCCGCCTCGTGACGAGTCTTTTCAACCAGGTCTCGCCGACCAGCCATCACGCCTGCGGTCAGATCGCTGTGCCCGCTAAGATATTTGGTCGCGCTATGGATCACCAGATCTGCCCCACGCTCCAGCGGCCGTTGATTGAATGGTGTTGCAAACGTGTTGTCGACAACGGTCGCGACTCCCGCTTTTTTCCCGATCGCCGCGACTTCAGCGATGTCCGTGATCTTCACGAGCGGATTCGACGGCGACTCGATCCAAAACATCTTCGTGTTCGGCTGAACGGCGGCGGCATAGGCCTCGGCATCGGCGGCGTTGACGAATGTCGTCTCGATGCCGAACGCTTCGCCGATGTGCTTCAGGAAATTCGTTGTCGTTGAATACATCGACTCGGGTGCCACCACATGGTCGCCTGAACCGACCAACGTGAACGCTGCGGCAGACACCGCGGCCATTCCTGAGGCGAATGCCAGTCCGGCTTCCCCGTTCTCGAGTTCGGCGACGGTTCGTTCGAGCGCGTCGACGGTCGGATTACCAAGGCGGCCGTAGAAATAGCCGTCTTTCTCATAATTATGTATCGCGATGCCCTCGTCCGCATCCGCGAAAGCGAAGACCGAGGCCGGATATATCGGCACCGAGAGTGCGCCGAAATTAGCCGTACGGTCTTCGCCCGCGTGGACCGAAAGCGTGAAAAACGAGTCGTCGTTCATCGTAAGAACTCCATTAGCAACAAGGTGAATTGGTCGCTGCAATGGTAGTAGCTTTCTGGCTCGGCGTGCAACAGGCCGACGTGGAAAGCTGGTTCGATTCCGCAAGTTCCGCGTGACTGACCTTATCGCCGCACGCGCAAGCGTTCGCAACCGGCTCGGTATTCTCCAGCACGACGAAGACTTCCCACTCGTTGCCGTCCGGATCGCGTGCCCACGTCTTGTCCTGCAAAGCGTAGCAGCAATCGACCTGCATCTCGTCGACCGTGAGCAGCCCTGACTCGACCCATCGCTCGCGAGTTTTGAGTACATCATCGGTCGATTCGACTTGGATCCCAAGGTGCGACAAGGTTCCGCCCTTCGTATATGCGACTTCATTGAGTACGAAGTTGATGGGTGGATTCTGT
>JBEBGW010000173.1:0-8940 GCA_040081025.1 Pyrinomonadaceae bacterium
CGCGTGATGCCGGGCTCATCGCCTACGATCGACTTCCGCGACCCCGTCAGACGGTTGAAAAGAGTCGATTTTCCGACATTCGGCCGGCCGATGATGGCCACAAGCGGTTATTGCACTATCAAAGAATAGTAAATAAAGGGCTTTGGTGCACGTTAGGCAGAAATGCCTTGCCCGGAGTCAACCGGACAAGGCATCGATGCTCGATCCTCAATTGGATTAATTGGCTATAAAGCTGAAGATCGCGCTTAGAACGTTGCCGAGGATCTCGTACTTGCCGTTGTTGTATCGGCCGTACGAATATCGGTCGTAATATCCGTCTTCGTATCCCCGTTGGAAACCTTCGCGGAAGTAGTAATTGTACTCGTCAAGGCCGACGTAGTAAGAGTCGTAACCGTAGCTCGCATCCTGATAGCCGTACGACGAATCGTAGTTGTAACCCCAACCATCGTTTCGATCAGCCTGGCCCGCCCGGAAACCCTCTTCGTATCCATATTGAATGGCGTTCTGGATCTGCTGAGCACCGTAGGAACTTGTGTAGTAATACGACCCACCGCGACTGTAGCGGTAGTTGTTGTAAATGCTGTCGTAGTAGCGAGCCTGCTGGAGCCTCAGTTGATCCTGACGGATGCGGTTCCAGTAACGCTGCTGATACTGCAGATAGCGCGTACGCCGCTGCTGTTCTAACTGACGCTGACGCTGCTGCTGGATCGTCTGCCAGTTTGACCAGCGGTTGTTGTACTGCTGCCAACGCTGATCACGGATCTGCCGCTGCTGGTTACGGTCCCAACGATCGTTGTTTCGATTGCCATTGCCATTCCAACCGGTCTGCGGCTGGCGGCCCGGCATGTTGTCGATCCCGCGTCGCGGCTGATCCTGCCGATCATTTCGATCATTGCGATCGTTATCGCGACGTCCCTGCGAACCGCGATTGGCATCATTGTTCGGTTGGCGATTTGGCATCGACTCTATGCCGCGGCGCGGCTGCTCCGGCTGATTCTGCCGGTCACGCTGCCGAACCTCGTCTTGCTTCTGCTCCTCGTTGCGGCGGCGAGCCTCGGCCTGTTCACGCTGCTCCTGCTGGCGCTTGTCGTTCTGGATCTGGCGTTGCTGCTGGGCATCGCGCTGCTGTTGCTGCCAAGCCTCGTTACGCTGCTGGACCTGTTCACTCCGCTGTCGTCCCCAATCACCGCGATTCTGAGCCGGCTGCTGAGGCTGACGCTCTCTCTGCTGCGGCTGTGCGGGGATCGGAGCCGGCCGTTCCGGACGCGGCGCCGGTTGCTGACGTTGCACAGGTTGCTGGGCCGGCTGACGTGCAGGACGATCCTGTCGATTTTCTTTCTTATCCTCTTGGCGCTGCGGGCGAGCCTCGCCACGATTCTCTCTGTTTTCCTTTCCTCGCCCCTGCGCGCTGGCATCTGCGGCAAGCCCAAAAAGGCTAGCACCGCTGAAAGCTACCGCAAGTCCGATCCGAGTTATGTTCTTTTTCTGCATTTTCTCTTCCTCCGGATTCCGTTCGCCCACGAGAGAGTTAGGGCTTCGCTCGTTCTTATTGCAAACTATGTTCCAGAGGTAAATCTAGGTGATTATTGAGGTTTTCACGGCCATCAGGGGACGGCATCAGACGAAATCGTCAGTCATGCGAACGATTTGCGCACGGAGACTACCGTGTGAATTCATACCTTACGACGATGTTGATGGCTCCATTTTGCAGTTCATGGCGAATGCCGGTTGCCTTCATTTGAAGTTCGCTTCCCTTTACCGGAACGGCGAAGGAGAGCTTGCTTAGTTGGAATAGTTCGATCGGGTTTACCTTCTTGTCGATCGAGCTTTGAACGAGTTTGGCGACGACCGATCCACCTACCCCGCCTGTGCCGCTGAGATTCACGCTTAGAACACGCGCCCTAGCAATAAGCCGCTGAGCGTTCTGATCGAACTCAAGATCGATCACACTTTCAGCCCATCCGCTGAACGCCACACAGCCGACGAACGGCGGAGTGTAGTTACCGGAGAAGGCCAGCGGAGCGAGGATCTTTCCATCGCGAAAGCGAACGGCAGTACGCACGCCGTTGATCTCGCGTTGGATCTTGATGGTCTCGGCGCACTCGAGATTCTCACCGCCGAGACGCAGAGACGCAGAGCCGGAACTTTTATTCTGTTGGGAGCCAGCCTCTACGAACCTAACTTCCCGCTCTGAATTCCTCAGCGTCTCCGCGTCTCCGCGGTTCAATTGATTTCCCGCGATCGAAAACTCCAGCGGCGCGCCGCCTTGGAACAAAGATTCGAGAGCGGCGTCAAAGAACGCTTCATTGAGGCTGATCGTTACCTCGGCCTTCTGCTGAGCGGCGGCGGATCCAACGAACGCCACAAACGCGAACAATGCGATAAAACTTCTAACCATCGTTCTCAACCTCGTCCTTAAAATAGTCATCCGGCAGAGTCTCGCCATAGGTGCGGAAGTAAAGCTGGCGCTTGAATTCGCGTTCAGGAAGGTCTTTGGGCAGCGAGGCGATTATACCGCGTCGAAACTCTGCAAAAAGATCTGGAGCGAGCAGTTCCCACTCCTTCGGAGACAAAGTCGCAATTTCCCTTTCATCGTCGCCGAGTTTACGGTACTCACCAAGGCGTTCCTCCATCGACATTTCAGGAGTTATCGGGCCACATTTAGTCGTCCGAGGTCGCTTCTCGGTCAGCCTCATAACCCACTCCTCACAACGTCATGCAGTCGCAACAACCCAACACAGGCACCGGAACCATCGACCACCGGCAGAACCGAGATCTGCGACGGTCGATTTTCCATCAATTGAAGGGCGTCGTAGGCGAGCATCTTTGCCGAAGCGGTAATTGGGTTAGCGGTCATCATCGCGGATGCATTCAATGAGCTAAACTCGGACGGATCGGTCTTCTCGATCGTCCTGCGAAGGTCACCGTCAGTTACGATTCCGACCAGCTTTCCGGCGTTGTCGACGACATTCACCGCGCCGAGCGAATGCTTTGAGATCTCCTTAACGACTTCTAGCCAGCCGGCGTTCTCGGCGACATTCGGGCTCTCGTGCATCAGGCTTTCGACCGTTAGCGTGAGCCGTTTGCCTAGACGACCTGCGGGGTGATTCGCAGCGAAATCCTCGACTGTCAGGCCGCGCGATTCCATCACGGTCATCGCGAGGGCATCGCCGATCGCGAGTGCGACGGTTGTCGATGTTGTCGGGGCAAGGTTTAGCGGACAGGCTTCTTTATCGACTGAGGCATCAAGCACTACGTCGGATTGGCGGGCGAGCGACGAATCGACATTTCCGACGATCGCAATGACTGACACCTTCCGCTGCTTGAGCGTCGGCATGATAGCGAGGATCTCATCCGTCTCTCCGGAGTTGCTAAGAGCAATAATAACGTCGCCGTCTTTCACCACACCGAGGCTGCCGTGAAGGGCGTCGGACGGGTGAACGAAGATGCCGACGGTTCCCGTGCTCGTCAGCGTCTGAGCGATCTTCTGAGCGATAACGCCCGACTTCCCAACGCCAGTAACGATCACCTTGCCTTCGCAATCGGATATGAGCCGCAGAGCAGTGTCCACGCTCGCAACATCGAGCCGATCAGCCGCCGCCTCGATCGAAGCGGCTTCAAGCCGAAGGATCTCGACTACCTTCGCCGAATCAGCCTTACTTTCCTGCACGCTTGGGTTCATCAGTTCTGCTTCGGACTCGCGATCAACACGTCAGCCGCGATCAGCCACTTTCCTTTCCTCAGTTTCCAAACCTGAACAAAATTGCCGCCTTCGATCTCTTTGCCGGCCTTATCCACGATCGAATAGACATTGAATACATAGGCGAGGTCGGGACCTTCGACAAACGATTTTCGTTTAGGAAACCGGATCGTCGGCTTCTCGCTTTCGATAAATCCGATTGCCGCTTTCTTCCCGATGAAAGGTTCTTTGCCTGACCGCATCATGATCGCGTCATCCGTCAGATAGTTTTTGTAGGCCTTTGCAGCGTTCGCTTCGACAGTAGCGTAGAAAGGCACAGCGGAATCGGCGGCGGAGAGTCGGCCTTCGTTCTTATCGACTCCGGAATCGACCGGTGCTTTCCACTCATTCGGTATCGATGCAGGTTTCGGATGGTTGATGCCTGTGTCGAGCAACGCACGATAATCCCCGTCCGTCTGACGCGTCCATATAGAGATGTAATGCCCGTAGACCGCCTCGGTGTCGTCCTTGCCTTTCGGCCGCCGGATCGAGTTACCGATGCTGTATCCGAGCATCCCGTTCGATGCGACGTCGATCCAGATCGGATTCCAGGTCAAATAAGAGGTTGACGGTGGGATACTCTTCCAAAACTCGCGGGCGTTGCGGGCCTCGGGGACAAACATAACCCCGAGCGGCGCCATGAATTCGATGAACGCTGCGTTGACGCCTTTTTCCGCGGCCATTTTTTCGAACGCTTTCTCGGTCTCGAAGATCTTCGCCGCCGGGGATTGAGCAACACCGGGAAGGGCGAAAATGGCGATGAGAGCTAAAAACAGTTGCGGCTTTATCACAGGCGGGATTCTAACATAGACGTTAGTCCTCGTAAGTTGTTTGATTCGATTCATTTCGCGACGGTGTTTTTGATTCATTTGAATCACGATCTACGACTTACAGGCGGCGGCCTAACCTAATACATGAACTCGCAAGTTGTTTGTTTCGTTTCATTCTGCGACGGTGTTTTTGTTTCATTTGAAACAAGATCAACAACTTACAGGCGAAGCCAACTCCCTTCCAGCCTTCACAGCCGGCCGATATCGAGCATAGTCCTATCGATTTGTTGTTGGAAGCGCAACTTTCACGAAAATGCATGGTTTGCACGATTTGAATGATAATCATGGTTTGAAAGGTGCTGGTTGGAGTTTTCCGGTCGCAGGTTCTCGGGGGTGAAAACGGCAGTTCCTCCTGTTCATCTTGGTCTGTGGTTAAAAAGCCGTAAACACAGACAAGAAGAACAGGAGGAACAAAGCCGGAACCGCCAGATCAAAACCGAACGCTACTCCACGTTCACGAAATCCGTTCCCGTTCGGCCGAAGGTTTCGGGAGCGTACATCTCCTCGGCCTTGGCCGGCGGGACTACGAATTTGCCGGGAGTGGTCGCTCGGGTGACGTAGGTGTAGTTGTAGACACCTTCCCACAGGAGCGATGAGAACGCTTCGGCACGTTCGTCGCGGAAGTTCTGGTGTTCGAACCAGTTCATACGCCACCAGTAGTAGTTGCGTCCGATGCCGGGACTTCCGACTTCGACTACTCCCGTGCTGCCGCCGCCTGTGTCGGGCGGGATCGCTTCGGTCGTGGCGAGTTCCGGATTGAGGATCTCGAGACCCGCAGGCAGTTGATCGACAAGTGCGACGTGATAACGCCGGGCCTGTGCGACCATCGTTAGTCGGACTCGCACGCGAGCCCCTGACTTGATCGTCCACGAACCGTCTGCATTCTGTTTTACGTCGTCCTTATCATCCACCGCTTCGTACTTACGCAGCACTGTGAATCCGTAGTCTGCCGGTTCGAGCTTCAGGTTCTTCGGCGCGTACTTCATTCCAATGCGGTAATAAAGCCGTCCCGCTCCCTGTTTGTCTATGAGCAGATTCGACGTTCCGCCCTGCTCGACGAGATACGACATCGGGATCGTCAACTCGTTCGAATCGATCGAGCGTCCCTTGAACGTCTGCTCACCGGCGTAGGTGTTGCCCAGCCAGACTCGCGAAACAAAATCGGGCGTGACCTTTTCGAACGCGTTGAAGTATTTGTCCATCGCGAGAAGGATGAACACGTTCTCCTGCGTCGTGCCCCAATGGCCTTTCTTTCGATGAGCCAGCAGTCCGCGGACGAGTTTCGGGATCAAGTCTTCGCCCGCACCGATTCGTTTTGCTGCACGCAGCTTGATCATCGCTTCGAGCAGCACGCCGTCGGCACGCCGATTTGAGTGCATGATCAGCCATCCGCCGTCGCCGTAGTTGGTGACGAAGTTCGCGGTCGAGGCGGTCTCGGTCGTGCGGTTCAAGAGGAACCGGACGATCTGATCGACATCGGCCTGCGAGCCCTGATCGTCAGCGATGACCGAGAGAAGCCAACCGAGAGCCTCGAACGGCATCTTGGTGTCGTACATCGAGGTGTCGCCGGTCGCGGATGCGACGCGTGCTTCGGCAAGGAGTTTCTTCGCCTTAGCGACGTCTTTATCGCCCATCATATCGCGGACGTAAAGTGAGTAAGCCGAGATCGTCCAGCGGACCTGTGGCGATGACATGTACCACTGGTCCTTCATGTAGTTTTCGATGTTCTTCAAGTACGGCTTCGTCTTGTTGAGCATCTCGTCAGGGACCTTGTAACCCTTTGCCTTCGCGAGTGCGAGTGCGTGGGCAACGTGGATCGTGAGGAAGGGATATTCGTACCGCTCGCGGTCGCGTCGCCAGAGTCCGAAGCTGCCGTCGTTTCGCTGACGCGATTGGAGGATCTCGATGTCGCGAGCGAACTGCCTAGCGAGTGCGTCCGCATCCGGCATATCCTTCGCCTTGAAGGCGGACAGCACGTCTTTCATCGCCGCGATGGAGATCATCCGTGACGAGATCTGCTCGGAGCAAGCGTACGGATAGTTCGTCAGGTAGATGAACGCGTCGGTCAGTTCCTGAAGCTGCGTCGAGCTGGTCGTGACATCGAGACCGCCGAACTGCGGATAGACATCTCCCGGCGTTTGCACCGGCTGGATGATCGCTCCGTTCTCATCAGTCGTGCCGTAGGTCGCGAATGCCTCGGTCGTCGCTGGAGTCCACACCGGCAGCGAGATCTCCGCTGCATCGGAGAAGGTGCCGGAGCTGACCGCGATCTGGAATCGCGCCGTGCCGGCCTTTACGGTTGTCACCGGGAAGCGGACCTCTTCTCGGCTGTTGGCTTTTACTAGGACGCGTTTGCCGGCGGAGTTGCTTGTGGGCGTAGACCCAGTCGCTATCGCTCCCGGTTCTGACAGGGACGCGTTGCTGGCTCGGACGGCGACGTCTACTGCCATGTCCTTGTCGGTCTGGTTTTGAATGACCACGGGCAGTTGGATCTGATCGCCAAAGTTCATGAACCTCGGGGCCGACGGGCGGACCATCAGCGGCTGTTTCGCCGTGATGTTCGATTCGGTCTTGCCGAAACGCTTGCCCGCATCGACCGAAACCGCCGTGATGCGATATCGCGTCAGATTGTCCGGCAGCTTTACGTCCACCGTCGCACGTCCGTTCGAGTCGGTCTTCACAGACGGCGACCAGACGGCGAGGGCGTTGAAGTTTTCGCGGAGATTGATGGCAGTGTCGGCACCTGCGTCGTCAAAGTCTTTTCTCCCCTCCGCAGATGCTGGAGCCGCAGACAACTGTAACTCCGACCTAACGGATCTCGCCTTCGCCATAGGCCGCGCACCGCCCACCCCATCAGCGCTGATATTCACAGATTCATTTGCCGAGGGCGGCGGTGCAGGCGGATTTGCTTTCACATCTTCCGGATTTCCGAGCAGGACATCCTTACGCATGTGGTGATCAGTGACGCCAGTGCCGCGGGCTGTGTAGAAAACGGACATCGGATCGGCGATGGTGTATGGCGAGAGGGCGAGGACGGATTCGTCCACGATCACGACCGCGACCTCGCTGTTCGCGACCGGCTCGCCGCGATGATCCTTAACCTGGATATCGACCTTCGTCTCGCCACCGGGTGCGAGTGTCTTTTCTTTCGGCTCGGCTGAAACGGTCAGCTTGCGTGATTCGGTCGTGACCGAGAGATTGATGTTGCCGCTTGCGAAGGCGGGCCGGTTCGAAAGCTTCGGATCGACCTCGTCCTTGTCGTTTTGACGTGTAGCAGCCCCAACCAGATCGACTTGCGCGTAGATGTTTGGCAGATATTTCTCATCGATCAGGACTTTGAGCGTGATCGACGAATCCTTCATCGTGAACCGCTCGGTCTTGACGAGTCCGTCGCGGCGAAGCGTGAGTACGCCTTCGGCCGGTGTGAAGGGTGCGATAACGAGTAGCTCGGCGACCTCGCCGGGATTGTAATCTTTCTTCGACGGAATGATCTGAACTTCTTCCTGCTCGACGTTGCGTTTCGGCGGAGTTTTGCCGCCCGGAACCCAGACCGTGAATTCGCTCTCGTTGAACCGCTCGCGGTCGTCCATGACGGTTGCGGTGATGGTGTATCGTCCGCCGTTCTTTGCGACGAATGTGCATTTTGCGAGGCCGGCAGACTGGCCGCCCGCTGACGCAGGCGGTTCTGACGCGGTCGACTTAACCGTGCAGGATTGTTCGTCGACCGTGACCTCGGCCCAGTTGCCCTTGTCGAACTGCCAGTCCTTGAGGAGGGCCTTGATCTCGACATCACGGCCCGCGACGAGTTTGCCGTCCAGGTCCGAGACGATCGATTCGACGACGATGTTTTCGCCCTTCTGAACGAACGTCCGCGGCGTGCGGATGCCGACGTAGAGGTCGGACGGATGCACCAGCAGTGACGTCTGGCCCGCCCACGTCTGGCGATTCACGTCCTGAACCGAAGCCGAAGCCGAGATCGTGTAGGGACGCGGCGGTTTGACCGAATCAAAGTCGATCTTGAGCAGATGCTTACCGCTTGCGTCGGTGACGCCTTTGAAATATTGCGTGGTCCCGCCGCCGTAGGGCCGGCCGCCGTAGTCGGAGAATCTCCACCACGGAACCCACGTGCCGAACGTGAAGTCGTCGCGATTGGGCGGCGTGTAGCTGGTCGGCGTGGCAGTGACGGTCCAGTTGGTCTCGGCATTCGCAAGCCCGCCGCCCGCGTAATACTTTGCCTCGACGGAAAGATCGGCCTTGCCGCCGACAAAGTGCGGGGCCTCGCTATCGACCTTCGCCGTCACCTCGAACTCGGGCCGGCGGAATTCCTGGATCTGATATTGATGCGCGACGCTGCCGACGGGGAGTGACGTG
>JBEBGW010000174.1:0-8913 GCA_040081025.1 Pyrinomonadaceae bacterium
ACGCAATGAACGCAGTCGCAAATGCCGCAAACGCTGCTGCTAACGCTGCTAACACGGCCGCTAACGCTGCTGCCAACGCTGCTAATGCAGCTTCGAACGCTGCGAACGCCGTTGCTAATGCTGTTAAACCGGCTAACGCAACCAACGCAAACCACAGCAACACCAACAAATAGTCGATAGCAATATCGAAAGGAAAAAGCACCTTGTTTCTGACAAGGTGCTTTTTTGTTCAGAGTTCAAGCTTCAGCTTGCTTTTGTTGCCTAAGACAACTCAACCCAACCGTAAACAAGCTAGAGCTTGAACTCTGAACAGCTCGAACTCGAAACCTCGATCTACAACAACTCCCTCAACTCCTCGACAACCGCAACCGGCCGCTGACACACAAAATTCTCACAAACATAAACCGTCGGTTTCCCATCGATCGCGTCGCGTCCGTCAAGCAGCGGAACGTCGCCTCCCGAAGCGACAACCTTGAACGGCCTGTACTCGGACCAAACCTCCCGCTCGACCTCGCTTCTCTCTCCGCCGACGATCGCGATCTCCTTCACATCCGCCAGTCGAAATTCTATCGCTCCCAGCGTCCTGCCGAACCCGCTCGGAAACCGCCGGATCTGCGAAGCCGCCAGCCGCAGCACCGTAGTCGCAAATCGCTCGTACTTCTCCTCGCCGTAAAGCTTCGACAACTTCAGCAGAACATCCGCCGCGACCGAATTCCCCGATGGCGTCGCGTTATCGGAAAATTCCTTGTTGCGGACGATGAGTTCCTCATGATCGTTCGACGTAAAAAAGAACCCGCCGTTCTCCTCATCCCAAAACTCGGTGATCATCGCATCCGCCAATTCCCGCGCCGAGTGCAAATACTTCGCTTCACCCGAAACCTGATAAAGCTCGATCAACCCATCCGCCAAATTCGCGTAATCCTCGATATACCCATTCAACTTCGCCTTCCCATCCTTCCAAGTCCGAAGAACTCTAAATGACTGGACCGCAGGCGTCCCCGCCTGCAACGCCGCTTGCGGTGTATCGTCGTGGACTACCATTTCCCTCAACAAGAAATCCGCATTCGCCTTCGCAACTTCCAAATACTGCGGCTCATCCAACACCGCCGCCGCCTCAGCGAACGCCGCCAGCATCAACCCATTCCAAGCCGTCAAAACCTTCTCATCCCGAAACGGCTTCACCCGCTTCTCCCGAGCTTCAAACAACCTCTCCCGACTGGACCGGAGACGTCCCGCCTGACCGAGTGCATCAGCGTCCGATCCGCCGCCTAGATCTCCCGTGATCCCGCCGCGGATGTTCGGAATATTGCTCCCCTCAAAATTCCCTCCCGCCGTCACGTCATAGAGCGCACAAAACTCGCGGGCATCCTCCTCGCCCAGAACCACCGCGATCTCTTCAGGCGTCCACACGAAAAACTTCCCTTCGTGCCCCTCGCTGTCTGCATCCTGAGTCGAATAGAACGCCCCGATCGCATCCGTCATCTCCCGACGCACATATTCCAGCGTCTCGACCGCGATCCGCCTAAAGAATGCGGAATCGGCGTTGCCATTCTCAGTTGGGAAGGCGGGCTTGCCCGCGCTTTCCTCGGCCGCCCTAAACACTTGAAACAAATGCAGAAGAACTCTTATTAGCTGAGCATTGTCGTACAGCATCTTCTCAAAGTGCGGCACGAGCCAGATCGCATCGACGGCATATCGGTGAAATCCGCCGCCGAGCTGATCGTAGATGCCGCCCTTTGCCATCGTCTCCGCAGTCTTCCGTACCATCTCCAGCGCTCCGCTGTCGCCGGTCCGCTTCCAATATCGCAGCAGAAACTCCATAGCCATCGCTGCCGGAAATTTCGGAGCCCCTCCGAAACCGCCGTTCTTCGCGTCGAACGATTTCACGAACGCCTTGTACGCATGCTCGCTCAACGACTCATCGATCCCGCCGGCCAATTCCGTCAACGACATCCGACGCAGCTCGCCGACTATCTCATTCGCCGAATGCAGCAGCTCGTCCCGTTTCGTATCCCACGCATCCGCGATGCTCATCAGCACCTGCGGCCACGACGGCATGTTATATCGCTGCGACGGCGGAAAGTACGTTCCACCAAAGAACGGCATCTTGTCGGGCGTAATGAACACGTTCATCGGCCACCCGCCGCGTCCGGTCGTGACCTGGACGAAGCTCATATAGATCTGGTCGACGTCCGGCCGCTCTTCCATATCGACTTTGATGTTGATGAAATGCCGGTTCTGAACCTCAGCGATCTTCTCGTCCTCAAACGATTCGTGCTCCATCACGTGACACCAGTGACACGCCGAATACCCGATGCTGACGAGCAGCGGCTTGTCCTCTGCCCTGGCTCGCTCAAACGCCTCTTCACCCCACGGATACCAGTCCACCGGGTTATGCGCGTGCTGCAATAGATAAGGCGAAGTCTCGCCGATCAGTTTGTTAGTGAACTTCTTAGCTGCCTGCATTCCCCGATGTTACCACTATCACTTTTCACTTATCACTTTTCACTTATTCCGAACTTCGCTCGTACGCTACTATTGGTCAACAAATTTAAGAATGAAAAAGATCGACTGGAAACAGCTCACAAAACACCGCACGCTTGGCATCGCCACAATGGCGCTTGGAGCGGGCGTGCTCTTTGCTCCGATCGTCATCGGCTCCTGGATCATCGCTCTGCTCGGTATCCTATTCTTCGCCGCCGGCTTGCTGCAGTTCGTTTTCATCCTTCGGTCCGAAGATCGCTTCGCATCGTTCATCCCATATTTCTCGGGCGGCATCTGCGTGATCATCGGGCTCGTACTTTTCATCAGCCCGACGATGGCATTGATAAGCGTCCTTGCGATCCTGATGATCGTCCTGTTTGGTGACGGACTTTTCCGGATCTATTCGGCATTCAAACTCACGGGCTCAGACCGTCTCTGGGGGATCTTTAACGGAGGCTTCAGCATCTTTCTAGGATTCCTCGTGCTGTTCCTGACCAGCGCCCAACTCGGCCTTGCCGCGATCGGGATCTCCCTCGGCCTCTGGCTGCTTGTCGAAGGCTGGACGATGCTCCTGATGCCCGAGCGAGACTTCGACTTCGAGGATCTCAAATACGATCCCAGCGAGCACCCGGACAACACGCTCGGCCTACCACCCGCGAACATCATCAAAGAGGTACAAGAGCCGATCCTGAAACATCGCGAGATCGAGACAAGCAACAACATTCTCTACAGCCTGACATTCATCGCTCTCTTCTTCGTCATCCATTTACTCCGAACCGAAGCTGATTGGACATGGCTCGGCTTCATCTCGCCGTTTGCGGCAGTTGTCGGCGACACCGTTGTCGCCCTCCTTCTTGGTCTCGTTGTTTTACTGCCGCTGCGAATGTTGTGGCGAAAACTCTCCCGCCCGATCGAGCGCGCCGCATGGAACCGTTTTCAGCACCTTCACGACAGCCACGGCGATGCGACGCTTCTCGAACGCGGTCTGCAATATTGGCTCGGACTCCGATTGCGATTCGCCCTCGAGCTTCGCGACATGCGTTACTCGCTAAACTACGCTTTCTGGCGGCTGCTTCGATTCGGCCTGCCCCTCGTCGCCGTGTTCATCGCGATCAACTCGATCTGGGGATTTAGCTGGTACTTCAACACAGAGAATTGGGCGTCAGCGGTTTGGCAGGAAATCACAAAGAACCGCATCGACGTTTGGCGAAAGCGTGCCGCAGAGGATGTCGAGAAACAAGCGATCGCGAACGGAATTCCACCGAGCGAGGTATTCGCGATAAAGCCTGAAGGGATCGACGAATCAGACTTCGGATTTATCGTTATCGGGGACACCGGCGAAGGCGATCCGTCGCAAGCCGTGCTGCGCGATCAACTCATCAGCGCCGGCAAGCGTGACGACATCAAGTTTCTCGTCGTTTCGTCCGACGTGATCTACCCCGACGGGAAGATGAAGGACTACGAACGCAACTTCTATTTGCCGTTCAAAGGATTCGAAAAACCGATCTATGCGATCCCCGGCAATCACGACTGGTTCGACGCCAACGAAGGCTTCAACGCAAACTTCCTCGAACCAACAGCATCACTGACCACGTCGAAAGCTCGCCTGCTCGAAGACCTTCAAACCGACGTTATCACCGACGATCGACGCTATCTCGACAACATCAAAGAAGCCAAACGCCTCCGTGAGTATTACCGCATCGACAACGGCCATCAGCGTGCACCATTCTTCGAGATGCATTCGCCGGGATTCTCACTGATCGCCGCCGACACCGGGATCCTCCGCCGGATCGACGACAAGCAGATGGCGTGGCTCGAGCAGGCGCTCGTTCGCTCGGGAACAAATTACAAAATGGTTATCCTCGGCCATCCGTTCTACGTCGCTGGGAAATGTGCCGCGGGCGACAGCGAAGATTTCCAAAAGATCCACGACCTGCTCAAGCGTTACAACGTCAGCGCCGTGATGGCTGGTGACACTCACGACTTCGAGCACTATCGCGAAGGCGAGATGCTGCACTTCGTAAACGGCGGCGGCGGAGCCTATCTCAGCGTCGGCACGTCAGTAGCGTTCCCCGATGACCCCGACCTTCCCGATTACGCGTTCTATCCGCGGACAGACGAGGTCAACGCCAAACTCGACCGCGAAACGCCGTTCTGGAAGTATCCGTTTCTGCTTTGGATGCGGGCCCTAGGCGGATATCCGTTCGACAGCGAAATGGTATCGAGCGCCTTCGACTTCAACACCGCTCCGTTCTTCCAAAGCTCCGTCGAGGTCCGCGTCGAACGCTCTCAGAACCGCGTACGATTCCTCGTCCACGGCGTTAGCGGCCCCTTACGCTGGCGGGACATCCAGACAACCCCTGGTATACTTCCGCCCGTCTCATCACCGGATGGACTGGTCGAGTTCATCGCACCGATAACAAAATGAAGGTCACGTTCACACGCACTAAAGAGCGAGCTTACAGCCTCAAGATCGAAGGCCCCAAAATAGCGGCGGCTGAGATGGATCCGGCTCCCGGCTATCACAAGCGGCTCCCGCACGACGTCGCGCACTTCATTGTTGAGAATGAGTTGGGAATTGAAGGCGGCATCTTCGGACAGATGGCGATGGGCGGCATTATTCGCCCGGTCGAGCGTAATGCGCGGATCCAACGCAAGGCGAAGAGAAAACGTGAGGCAATATTTAGAACTAACAAAAACGACGCGCTCTTTTCCGAGCATGCGATCTGGGCCGCTCAATCGCGTTGGGAAAGACAGGAGATCATCCCCGACACAAAGATCCCCAAACCCGACCTCGACCGCGTAATTGCAAAGTTTGAAGAGTTCGCAAGCGAATGGTCGAAACTGCCCGTCGGCGGATCGATCACGCTCGAGTGGAAAGGAAAAAATAAGAAACGCTAGTTGCAAACGGTCTGAGCCTGCACGAACCACCGCTGGCCGTTCATCCCGATCTCGTTGCTGGCCTGCCGGGCCGACAATGTATATTCGACTGTTCCCGCCGCATCAAACGCCATCACCAGTTTCGACCCGTTTGCGCTAGCTGACCATCGACCGCGTTTGCCTCCCGTTGCCGCAAAGCTCGGACCATCGACATTGCCCGGCGAGAATCCGCCCATGTCCGTCGCCTGATAGAAGATTCCGCTCGAGCAAAGGACGATGTCCTTGCGTTCGGAAAATCCGTTCCCGGTGAACAAATAGATCAGTCGCTTCCCTGCGAGCACCGAGCGGACTTTCTCTGCCGCGGCTGACACCTTCGGCTGAAAGAATTGAATGCTGTTGGCGGTCGCAGCAGCCGTGTTGAATCCGGCTGTCGCATTCGCCTCATCGGTGATCGACACCACCAAGACTCCGCCGCCGTTCGGCGAGAAAACGACCGCCGTATCGATCACTGCCGTCCCTTGCGGAGTACGCTTCACGGCTCGAAAGATCTGACCGCCTTTAACTTCCTGCGGTTTTCCGACGAGTTCGAGTCCGTCACGTTCGAGATTCGCGTCAGCGGCGAAAGCGGCGAAATCCTTGTAAGTGTGAGCCTTCACGGCGACCACGATCGTCTTCGCCGGATTCACGATCGCAAATCCCTCCCCGCTCGCCGCGTTCGTCCAGCCCTTCACCGTCGCAAAGCTATACCCGTCGCCTTCGCTCGAGAGCCGTTCAGGTCCTTGCGCAAAGACCGTAAATGCTCCGCTGAGCACCAAGATTAATGTCGAGAGACTTACTTTCATGGCAGGATCCCTGAGATCGGCCGTACCCGGTGACGAATCGCATCCCCGCGATTTGCCTTGATGCTAATCCAACAGGCGACGCATCGGCAAGTTATGGTACAATTCCCGCATCTTATGACCTCGCGATGCCTCGCAAAACTCCGCCCGGCAGCCGAACGTGCCAACCTCTTTGGCGGCGACTAATTTTCTCCGATATCGTGAATGCAGAAGCCCGCGCGTGAGCAAGGGCGTAACATCCAACGCAGCACATCAGGAGAAAACCAATGACACCGACAACAGAATTGCAGAAGCCCGTCATCAAGACCGCACTGCCGGGGCCGAAGTCCCTTGAGATCATCAACGCTGACGCCGAATTCGTAACGCCCAGCTATCCGCGTCCCGATTATAAACTCGTCGCCGACCACGCACAGGGCGTGTGGATCACCGACCCGGACGGCAACGTCTTTCTCGATTGCAACGCGGGCGTCGCCGTATGCTCGACCGGCCACTGTCACCCCGAGGTCGTCGCCGCGATCCAGAAACAGGTCGGTGAACTCATCCACCTCTGCGGCACCGACTTTTACTATCGCCATATGCCCGAGCTCGGCAAGAAGCTCAACGAGATCGTCCCGATCGACGGCCCGACCAAGACGCACTTTGCAAACTCCGGCGCCGAGGCGATCGAGACCGCTCTAAAGCTTGCGATGTATCACACGCATCGCCAGAAGTTCATCGCATTCCAAAGCTCGTTCCACGGCCGCACGCTCGGAGCACTGTCGCTGACCTCATCGCGCAAAGCCCAGCGACTCGGATTTATGCGTCAGCCGCTCGACGTCGTCCACATCCCGTACCCGAATAGATTCCGTCACTTCATCACCGATCAGGTGACCGACGAAGCGACGGTTACCAAGGACGTGCTCACTTGGTTGGGCAAGGTCTTTGAAACGACGACGCCAGCCCAAGAGGTCGCCGGTATCGTTATTGAGGTCGTTCAGGGCGAAGGCGGATACGTTCCAGCACCGACCGCGTTCGTAAAAGAGATCCGTCGCATCTGCACCGAGAACGGCATTATGCTGATCGTCGATGAAGTGCAGTCCGGCATGGGCCGCACCGGCAAGATGTTCGCGCTCGACCATCACGAAGGCGTCAAAGCCGACATCGTCTGTATGGCGAAAGGCCTCGGATCCGGAATGCCGATCGGAGCCTGCACCGCCCGGGCCGACATCATGGACTGGCACAAAGGCGCCCACGCCTCGACCTTCGGCGGCAACCCCGTCGCGCTGACCGCGGCTCTGAAAACGATCGAACTGTTGCAGGGTGGATTGGTCGAAAACTCGAAAACCGTCGGAGCCTATCTCGAAGCCGGCCTCAATAAGCTGAAAGAAAAATACGACGTCATCGGCGACGTCCGCGGTTACGGAATGATGCTCGGCGTCGAGTTCGTCAAAGGCTCGGGCGACGATCCGCATGCCGCCGACGCCGAACTCCGCGACAAGATCGAATATCGGTGCTACGAGAAAGGACTCATCATCCTCGGCTGCGGTCACAACGCCATCCGCTGGTCACCGCCCCTCATCCTGACCAAAGAACACGTCGACGTAGCCCTCGAAATATTCGACCAAGCCATCGCCGAATCCATTTAGATCAGCATTTCCTAAAACGAGGAAGGCCCGGTTCAGTAATGACCGGGCCTCGTAACTTTCATCGTCGTCGTTAGTACCCTCTCTCGAGCACAATATTAGCAAAACTTGTCCGTCCGGGTTTTCCGAATACCGCTTCAATAATTGCTGCAAACATCTTCGTGTCCTCCTGCATTCGAGACGATCCCGGTTTGCTCTTTTGCCGATCGTCTTGCATTCCCCCGCCAAACCTCTGATATACTTTCGCCGATCTAGTTCCACCCTCGACCGGCGATGAACAAATATAAGAGCCTCTGGAAATGGATGATCGTTCCGATGGTCGTCATGCAGGTTGGAATCTTTGCGGACTACTGGGGCGATCTCTCGGAAAATGCTTTCTCCGTCCACGTCCACTATTGGACAGGCACGGCCTGGTATCTGTTCCTCATCATCCAGCCCTATTTCGTAACCCACGGCCAGATCGAGCGCCATCGTACGGTCGGAATAATTGGAGTGTTCCTCGCGGGCGGAGTGTGTCTGACGGCTCTGAGCATGCTGAACCGAGATATCGTTTCCGCAGAACGCTCGATCGCTGAACCTGAGAGATTCGGTCCATTTCAAGCGTGGTTCTTCTACGGCGTGGCGGCGGTCGAGATCGTGATGATGATCGCGTTCGGCTATGCGGTGATCATGAGCATCATCCACCGAAAGGAGATCGAAAATCATTCGTGGTGGCTGATCTCGACAGTCTTCCTGATCATGATGCCAGCGCTCGGCCGCGGCGTTCAGCTTTTATATGTCGCACTGAACATGCAGCATATGCCGAACCTCGACATAATGCCTCCGCTCTACTTTACTCAGATATTGATTCTGGGAATGATCGCCGTCGCCGCGTGGAAATTCGGAACTCTCCGGCATCCGGCAACCTACCTCGCCGTCGCGGTAAACGTCTTCATCTTCCTGCTCGAACCGCTCGGCAGATCCGCGACAGTTCAGGCGTTTCTTCGGGCAATTCTCAAAGGCTGAAAATGAAAGAGCCGGGATCACCCGGCCTTCGCTTATTAATCGCACCTCATAAGTTCGATATGGAAATGGTTGGCTTCTCGCCC
>JBEBGW010000505.1:0-2333 GCA_040081025.1 Pyrinomonadaceae bacterium
TCTCGCTCGTTTTCATTCTTCTCTCACACGAACTCGGCCACTACATCGCTTGTCGTATCTATCGAGTCGACGCCACACTGCCTTACTTCATCCCAACGCCGCCGATGGTCGGGCCCGCGGGAACGTTCGGCGCGTTCATTAAGATAATGTCGCCGATGCCTTCGCGAAAGGCGGTATTCGATATCGGCGTCGCGGGCCCGATCGCCGGTTTCGTTGCGTTGATACCCGTTCTGATCGTCGGCCTGATCACAAGTCCGATCCTGCAGAACACCTATTTCGGCATTCAGTTTTCCAAGCCGCTGCTTGTCCATTTTTTTGAGTTTGTTATTGGAATTCAAATGCAGCCGGGAATCGGTAACCCGTTCTACTTTGCCGCGTGGGTCGGATTGCTCGTCACTGCCTTGAATCTTATTCCGTCCGGCCAACTCGATGGCGGCCACGCGATCTACGCGGTATTCGGCGAAGTAGTCCATCGCTGGACCGGCCGGATCGCTTTTGCCGTGATGGCTTCGCTCTCGATCCTCGGCTGGTTCATCTACGGAAGCCCGAGCGGATTCCTGATCGCCATCCTTCTCGGCGTGATGATGCGCATCAAACATCCCCGTCCATACGACGAAACGCCGCTCGATAATAAGCGGCGTCTCGTAGCGGTTCTGGTTTTACTTATCTTTAGTCTGAGCTTTGTCCCGTTTCCGATCGGGCTAGATATTTAGTTCTGCTCTGCGGCCTTCGGCAGCATTCCCTTTACTTCGCGGACGATCGTCTCGACGTCCTTGTCGCCGTCGAGTGCGATCATGAAAAAGTCGTAGCTCGTCTTAAAGCAAACGAGGCCATTGCCGAAGAACCAGACGCCCTCAAGCAGAGGGTTGCCGCCAAGCAGCCAGCTTATCGGAGCTCCCGTGACTTCTTTCGGGTTGAGGATGTTGGTCATCATCACCGCACCGGAGGCGAACGAAAACGCGCCGAGCATCGGTGCTCCGATGCGGCGGGCGATGTCGGCTTCGAACTTGATGCGCTCGGCCTTCGCTTCATCCATATTGCCTTCTGCGATCTTCTTCTCCTGGATCCGCAAATAGTCGTTGAACGATTCGCCAAGTTTCTTAACTGACCACGCAGGAAGGGCCGAGTTGAAAAGCCAGTGCGAACTGATCCCGGTAAACACGACGCCCAGCCCAGCCCCGACCGCCATGGATGCACCGGTCGCGGCCGCCTGAAGCGGATTCTCTTGTATCCAGCCCGATGCCTTCGAGATAGACCGCACCGTCGAATCGAGCGTACGCGACCAGCTTGCTCCGAAATTGAATACGTCCGAAAAAGTCCGTGCACCCGAGCTTACGGTTTCCTTCGCTCCGTCGAAAAATTCTCCCGCCTTCTTTGCCGCGACACCCAGCACATCGCTCGCGGTCTCGGTCGTTTTCTCTGCGGCATCTTCTGCGGCTTCGCGAACAGGTTCGCTAGCGTCCCAAGCCTTCTTCGCCGTTTCGCTCGCGGTCTTGACCGTCTCTTCGGCGACCTTCACGGCCTGCTTGCCGACCTCGGATTTCTCGGCCTCGGCTTTGATCCGCTCGGCACCCTTCTGAGCCGTCTCGGCCACGACACGCGCGCCCTCTTCGATCTTGTCTTTAAGCCCAAGCTGCTTGTCGATCTCTTCAAACTTGCCCTTGGCGTCGCGCTGCCACTTGTCGAAACGGTTTTTGTAATCGCTCATAATTCAAACCTCGATAACACGTCTTACGATGTATCGGCCCGGATTGTTCGATGCCGAAATATCCGGTGAAACTACCGTAATAATTGCACCTGCGGGCACTAAATTCAATAGATTCTTAACCTATCCGGACAGTTTTACGCGGGATCGGTGCATCGGATATTCTTTACTTATGCTTGAGGTCAAATGCCCCATCTGCGAAACGCTTGCCCCGTACAATGGCAACGAATATCGGCCGTTCTGTTCTGAAAGGTGCAAGCTGCTGGATTTCGGAGCGTGGATCGACGAGGAGTACGCTTTGCCCGTAGAGGAAACGTCGATGACAGAAGAAGATATCGCCCTTCTCGAGATAGCTCAGAAGGCGAGGAGCGAAAACGAATGAGCTTGCTACTTTTTGACGTCGGCGTACCGGGCGGTACTACGACCATTGTCGCGGGTATCGGGCTATTCTTAATTCTCGCGGCCGCCGCATACGTGATGTTCCGCATCATGCGAAAGACGGTGAAGATGGCGTTTCGAATGGCGATGGTCGTGACGGTGATCTTCACCTTCGTCGTCGGTGGTGTCGCGCTTTACTGGTTCGGCACCGGCACAACTTCGAATCCTTCGCGGCCCGAAAGGTCACGGC
>JBEBGW010000506.1:0-2329 GCA_040081025.1 Pyrinomonadaceae bacterium
CCACAGAGTATGAGGTCATCATCCGTCGAGAACTGTTCATCAAAAACTTGCCGCAGACGAGCTAGCCAGTCGAGTTTGTATCGAAATTTATCGGAACCGAGCTTCGTGCCGTGCGGGGCATAGGCGTTGAAGATTCGAATCCCGTTGATCGTTGCCGCTATCAGACGCCTTTGCGCATCTTTCTTGTCGTCGGGCAGGTTCAGTTCGACGTTTTCCAGAGGATGCAGTGAGAGAGTCGCCACACCGTTATACGCCCGCTCGCCAAAGACCGCCTGATGTTCGTAGCCGATCGCTGCAAACTCCCTTACGGGGAAATCCGCGTCGAGCAACTTCGTCTCTTGAAGACACAAGACATCCGGCTCGTTCACCTCGCACCACTTCAACGCGTGAGCAAGCCGAGATTTGATCGAATTAACGTTCCAGGTCGCGATCTTCACAGATCAAACTCCGCAACAACCGGAGCATGGTCGCTGGGTTTTTCCGGGTATCTGGTTGACTTGTCGATCACGCATGACTTTGCTTTGGCGGTGAGCGACTCGGAGGTCCAGATGTGGTCGATTCGGAGGCCGTGGTTGTTTTGCCAAGCTCCGGCGCGGTAATCCCACCAGGAGAATTCCTGGACGTTGCCGTTCAGGTGCCGGAACAGATCGGTGAATCCCCATTGCTTGACGTTGAACATCGCGGAGCGCTCCGGCATCGAGAAATGCAGCTTGCCGGTCCACCGCGGAACGCTCCACACGTCGAGATCATCCATCGCGACATTGAAATCCCCGCACAGCAGAACGTCCTGCGTGCTGTCGCAGAGGTCGTCAAAATAGCGACGCAGACGCAGCAGCCAGTCGAGCTTGAATGTGAACTTGTCGGTCCACAGGTCTGTGCCGTTTGGAATGTAGGTATTCACGATGCGGACGCCGTTGACCGTCGCGGCGATCATCCGCTTGGGCGATTCGTCATCGTCGTCCAGGAAATTCTTCTGGACGTCCGTGATCGGAAACTTCGACAATATCGCGACGCCGTTGTACGACTTCTGGCCGATGAACTCGGCCTCATATCCAAGTTCCCGCAGCGCGTCGACCGGAAAATTCTCGTCGACACACTTCGTCTCCTGCAGGCAGAGCACATCGGGCTGAGCCTCCGCCACCCACGGCGCAAGCTGCGGCATCCGAATATTGAGCGAATTTACGTTCCAGGTCGCGATCTTCATTTACATCCTTTTTATCACAAGGAGATCCTGACCGCAGATGGACGCCGATGAACACGGATGTTGGTCTGCGTCTATCTGCGTTTATTGGCGGCTAGTTTCTTACTATTGCGCTCCCAAAACACACCGTTGGTGAATCCCTGAATCGACATATCAGTTTCCGCCAGCTCCAACCGCTTTGCCGCGAGCAGACAATACTCTTCATCAGACTCGATCGCGACGAATCGGCGTCCAAGTTTTTTCGCAACGACGGCGGTCGTACCGCTGCCGGCGAACGGGTCGAGGATAAGATCGCCTGGGTTGGTTGATGCCAGGACGATCTTTGCGAGCAGCTTTTCCGGCTTTTGGGTCGGGTGGTCGGTGTTCTCGGGCATCGACCAGAACGGGACGCTTATGTCGCTCCAGATGTTTGACGGATGCGTGTCGCGAAACTTCCCGGCTTCGTCCCAATCCTTCGGTTTCCCGTTCTCACGGTATGGAGCGATCACTCTTCGGCGTTGTTTTACGGCGTCGAGGTTGAAGGTGTAATCGTCAGAAACGGTAAAGAACCAAATATCCTCTGCCGAGTTCTTCCAGTTCGCTTTCGCACCGCGGCCCTTTTCGCGTTCCCACGTTATACGGTTGCGGAGTTTGAAATATTTCGAACCGACACGCTGGATCGCCGCTCCCGAACGCCAATCGCCGCAGATGTAAACGCTAGCCGTATCTTTTAGCGGCGGCACGCACAACGACAGCCACGAATCGAGCCACGCTTCGTACGCATCATCCGACGTTTGCGAGAATTTTTCCTTCCCAAATGTCTTGGTCAGGTTATACGGCGGGTCGGCGAAAAGCAGATCGAAGCTGGCGGTTTGCAATCGAGGTAGTACGTCGAATGAATCGCCTTGAATCAAGGAGAATCCATCCGCTATCTCCGATCCGATCTGCGATCGCAGCCTGTCTATCTCGTCCTCAGCCAGCTCGATCGTCCGATTCCGTGGTGCCCGCATCGGGGAAGTTTAGCATTCGAAATTTGTAAGTGGTTTGATCCGATTCATTTCGCGACGGTGATTTTGATTCATTTGAATCAAGATCTAAGACTTAGACGAACTTTCAACAACTTAGCGGCGGTCCGTAAGTAGTTTGTTT
>JBEBGW010000175.1:0-8863 GCA_040081025.1 Pyrinomonadaceae bacterium
TGTGAATTCTGTTCACGCCCGCTTTGACTATCGCCCACAGCCGGAACCGATGCGTTATCACGCACATCATTACCCACCGTTCCATGATCCAAGGCGACGTAAGGTACGGTATGCTCGGGTGAGTAGGCTTCGGCTGGCGCCGATTCTTCATTGAACCCGGCAGCCGCGTCGTTCCCAAAACTCGAGTAATCGGTAGTAGGGGCAAAGTTCTCCACAGGATCAGCCAGCGGAGTCGGAGGTTCAAACGGCTCTGGTTCACTCGGGACCGGCGGAAACGATCCCCCCGTCGATCCAGCGATGAACACTTCGGTTTTAACATCGCTCTGCTTGACCGAATCTCCCGTAAGTCCAGAGTCATAGGCGATCGTCGCATTGAGATCGATCGGCGGCGGTGCTTGCGGTTGGGAAATGCTTTCCGAAAACCCTGACGATCCAGCGGCAGCTCCGATTGGATTCGAGATCGCCCGGATCGCATTGGGATCCATTACCTCGGTCGCCTCAAAATTGGGCTGAATACCGGCCGGCTCGCCATTTCCCTGAATATCAGATGAATTGAACGCAACCGTCTGGGCGGACATCGCATTCTGCATCTCCGAGAAAGCCTTTCGAAGCGCTTTCTGCATCTCCCTGGCGTTCGAGTATCGTTTCTCCTGGCTGACCTCCATACCGCGCAGGATCACTTCGGATACCGCGGGCGGAACCTCTGGATTTAGAAGTGTCGGAGCCTTGATCGGATCCGCCATACCGTTGAGGAGTTCGTCCGCACGTGAGAGAGCGTCGGCAGGGATCATGTTCGTCATCAGCTGATACAGCGTCGCTGAGAGTGAATAAAGATCGCTCTTCGGCGAAGTGCCGATTCCGCGGATCTGCTCCATCGGGGCATAATGGGGCGTATAACCAACCACACTTCCGGTGCTTCCTGTTCCCGACGCAAGATTTGTATGACCCGTCGACGTCTTCGAAAGACCAAAGTCGAGAAGGACGATATGGTTTTCGTCCGTAAGCTTGAGATTTTGCGGTTTAATATCGCGATGAATGATCGGCGGCTCGTGCGAGTGCAGATACGAGAGAGCATCAAGCAGCTGATCCGCCCAGAACATCACCCAGCTAAGCGGGAACGGCTTCGCATTCGCCTCGATCCTCTTGGAAAGGTCATCGCCGGAAATGTGCTCCATTACGAGGAACTGTTCCTCGCCCTCGCCGAAGTGGTCGCTGACCTTTGGGAGTACCGGATGACGTAGCCTCGCGAGCACCCTAGCCTCACGCTCAAAAGCGCTGCCGAGGTTTTCGTCACCAGCAAAAAAACAACGTTTTAGCGCGATCGCACTTCCCAGCCTTTGATCGACGGCTAGATATACCTCGCCCATGCCTCCTTTTCCGATCAGTTGGACAATAAGATATCTGTTCTGAATGAGGGTATTCTGAGCTAAAGGTTTCATCTTAAACTTTGCTAAACCGGGATTTCAGGGTCGCAGAACTGAGGTAAACCACTACGAAACTTATATTTTCGGCTATTTTGATGCAAACATCAACAGTTTGTTTCGAAATATTTTTCGGCTCATTCATTCTGATTGCGGGGCTTCGGGCCTTCCTTCATGCTGAAAGCACCGCAAGCCTTTCGCTTTTACCTTTCGCGAGCACGGAGTTCCCCTTTTTGTAAGCGCACCGCAAAAATATTTATCCGCTCCGGTGGCAGCGACCGATCCGGTCCGAGCCTGGTCCGTCGATTGAACACTTGGAGGCGGAAGAGCATCGAGTCGGGTCTCGTCGCCTTTACCAGTAGGCTGAAGCGGTGCTGCGTCTGGTAATGTCGACCTGATGCCGACGGTACTTTCCATCCCTTTTGGCTCGGCTCTGCCGGAACCGGTCCAAAGACTCCCAAAGCCAAACATTAATGCCAGAGCTCCTGCTGTTACCGCTACACGCGGAAGGATGTCATGCGCCCGATGCTCTGTTGAGCATGCAACGCAGAATCTTCGGCTCGTAAGCAGATTCCACTCAAGCCGTTCTATCTTCTCACCGCAATTACAGCAAAAGTTTGGCCTGTAAAGCATCGTAATCTCGACTCGTTTCGGGCGATGACGCGTGACGGATGGTCGTTCTTCCACCGAATTATATTCGAAGTTCGCGAATAGATAAAGGCTTACCGATGCAACTAGATTTCGCGAAACAGCGTCAGATTGCTAGAGTTTTCCTATGCGCTTGCGGCTGCTTTTATTTCTATTGGCACTAGGGTTTGTCTTTTCCGGTCGATCGATCGCTCAGGTCGACGACCCGGTAAACGTTGATTCGGCTATCGTCCGGGTAAATATCGGCGTTGTGGATCAGCGCGGACGCCCGATCACCAGTCTCAACCGGCCTAACTTTTCGGTCTTCGAAGACGGCGTGAAACAGGAGATCTCCCATTTCGAACTTTCTTCCGCTCCATTCAGCGTCGTCATGATGCTCGATATGAGTGGATCAACCAAGAGCTTTCGGCAAAACATCGCACTTTCGGCGGCTCGATTTATGGACGCCTTGGCACCTGAAGATCGCGTCGCGGTCGTCGAGTTTTACGACAAGGTTAACGTGCTGAACGACTTCACGACCGATCGCCGCAGGATCGCTCACTCGATCGGAGTCGCCAACGGAACCGGAAACACCAATCTTTACAAGGCGTTCGACGTGGCGCTTGAGAAACTTTCAAAAGAAGGCGGACGACGGAAGGCGATCGTGGTTCTAACGGACGGAAGCGATACCCCGGCGAAGAACCAGGATCGGCAGTTTCTCTCGAAGCTTGCGGAAGCGGAAATGGCGACCGCGATCAAACCGGAATCCAATTCGGATCTTTCGCGGCTCCTCGATCGAGCAGACAGGATCGGTGTAACTATCTATCCACTGGCTCTACCGACCGGCGATCCGGCGAAGCTCGCCGATCCGACACCTCTGCAAGTAGCGATGTGGACGGCGGCTCGTTCCCGCCTGAAACTGGTGGCTGACCGAACCGGCGGCACGCTCAATGCGATCACACGGCTTGATGAAATGGGTCGGCTCTACGCGATAGTCGCTGCTGAACTTCGGACGTTGTACACGATCGAATATCAGCCCGTAAATCTCGTCAGAGACGGTAAGTGGAGAGCCGTCAAAGTCGAAGTCTCCGAGCCCGACCTCATCGCCCGCTCACGGCAAGGCTATTTTGCACGCTAGAAACGTAACTTCCTTGACACTTCCTGCTCCAATTTGTACCTTATAGGTTCGCTTTGCACCCGTAGCTCAGCTGGATAGAGTGCTTGACTACGAATCAAGAGGTCGCATGTTCGAATCATGCCGGGTGTACCATTTTCAAAGGCAGGCTTAGGCCTGCCTTTTCTTGTGGTATCACTCCCGTCCTTGTAGTAGACTTTCGAAAATTATCCAACTGAACAGCCAATTACGCGTTTGTCCTGTAGAGGAGAAAATAATAAATATGTTAGCTCAAGGTTCGCGAGGTATCGAAGTTTCCAAGCTGCAGACAGATCTCAATAGAGCATATCCCCGCGATATGCCACAGCTCAGACCGGACGGAATTTTTGGCCCTAAGACCAAGGAGTGGGTTACTAAATTCCAAAGAAATAATCCCCCGCTCAAACCAGACGGCATTGTCGGCCCCAAAACGCTAGCGAAGCTCGCGACTCTGGCATCGGCCCCGGGAGCGCCGCCGCCGGTCGGTGGGATAACAATTCCGCCGCCGCCTTCTCCGCCTGCCGCCGGCATCAACAAGTTTCAGGCCGAGATGAGGCAAGAGTTCGAGAAGAAAGGTGCCGGAGGCACGTTCGGCGAGTTTTTGAACGACCTGGAATCTAACACGATACCCGGGTGGAAGGTATTTCTCGGCGCCATCGGACGCGTGGAAGACGCTCGTACGGTCGCAAATTTCTATCTCGCGTTGCGCCAACTCGGCCTTTCAGGATCGCAACTGAGTACGGTTCTGGGGGCGACAATGCGGGTAAATAAGGACGCTCTGGTGTTCTTCGAGGCAGTTTCGGCTCCGGCTGGAAAATTTGGGTCAGCGTTGAAGTTCGCGGGCAGCGTTGCCAATGTCGCTGGCCTCATTGTAACCGCGACCGAATGTATTCAACATGCGCGCCGAGAGGATTATGGTGCCGTTGCTGCCGAGATCTATAAATTCGCAATGGGCAAGGCTGTGCCCTGGGCCGCGATGATCGAGGGCATTGGGTCGCTGCTCGATGGCGTAGTTCCGGAACAGACAAGAAAGACGAGTTATGCCTTCAGGATAATGCGATCGATCGACCCGATCGGATTAGGTGCAGTTGCGGTTGATTCTGTCTGCACGATCGTGAAAGGCGGCGTCGAAATGTTCACGAAAAAGAACCCGAGTGAGAGCGCGTTGGACACGATGAGCAGGAACCTAGCGCCTTTGGCTGCTCGGATGAAGCAAGGTCCTACAAGTGTGTTCGCTGAGTTGGGAGAGAACTCGGGTGATGCGTTGTACGAACTAACGCAAACGGACATAGACGTAAATGCCATGCTGCGTTACACCTGGATGGAACTAACCGAGTGGTTTGAGAATGCCGGATCAAGCGGGCCCCCGGTTGGTGGCGTGAGGCGTGGTACTCTTTAACAAGCAGTAGCGCCTGCGAAGCAAAGAAAATGAAGAAGATGTTTTTTAGAAGTACGGCTGCCGCGGCGGCCGTATTGCTTTTTGCGAGTATGTTTATGGTCAACGATGCAATATCGACTTCAGCCGCATCAGCAAACCCATTGACCGCTGAATGGACAGGGCCGTACGGCGGCGTACCTCCGTTCGACAAGGTTAAAGTAGCCGATCTCAAACCGGCGATCGAAGCCGGTATGACCGCGAACCTTGCCGAGATCGAGAAGATCGGCTCAAATCCCGATCCCGCAACGTTTGAGAACACGATCGCGGCGATGGAACGTGCCGGCTCGACGCTCGACCGCGTGATGACGATCTACGGCATTTGGGGCGGCGGTATGGCGACGCCGGATTATCAGGCCGTCCAACGCGAGATGGCTCCGAAACTCGCTGCCTTCAACGACAAGATCACGCAGAACGAAGCTCTGTTCAAGCGGATCGAGGCAGTCTACAACTCGCCCGAAAAGGCAAAACTGACCGCCGAACAACAGCGCCTTGCGTGGGTTTACTACACAAACTTTGTCCGTGCGGGAGCCAAACTCGACGCCGCAAAAAAGAAACGTCTCGGCGAGATCAACCAATCACTCGCAGGCCTATTCACGAAGTTTGGCCAGAACCTTCTCGCTGAAGAGAACGGTCAATGGGTTGTTCTGAAAGATGAGTCTGAACTTTCTGGCCTGTCGCAATCTTTGAAAGACGCGGCCGCAGCTGCTGCAGTTTCGAAGAAAGTGGAAGGTGCCGCCGGCATCATTCTCAACACACGTTCATCCGTTGATCCTTTCCTCACCGATTCCACTCGCCGAGATCTGCGCGAAAAGGTCTGGAAAATGTTCATCAACCGCGGAGACAACGCGAATCAGTTCGACAACAACGCAACCATCACCGAGATCCTTCAACTCCGCGCCGAGCGGGCGAATCTACTCGGCTACAAGACACACGCGCATTGGCGGCTCGAAAACGCGATGGCAAAGACACCCGAGCGGACCCTTGAACTGATGGAGACTGTCTGGCCCGCTGCGGTCGCCCGCGTCAAGGAAGAAGTTGCCGATATGCAGGCACTTGCTGACAAGAAGGGAGACAAGATCACGATCGAGCCGTGGGATTATCGCTTCTATATGGAAAAGGTCCGCAAGGCTAAATTCGATCTCGATCAGAATGAAGTGAAGCCTTACCTGCAACTCGACAAGATCCGCGACGCGATGTTCTTTGTAGCGGGTGAAATCTTTAACTTCACCTTTACGCCCGTCACCGATGTTCCGGTGTTTCATCCCGACGTCACAGTTTGGGAGGTCAAGGATAAGACGACCGGCAAGCACATTGGCCTCTGGTACTTTGATCCGTACGCCCGCGACGGCAAGCGATCAGGCGCGTGGATGAACGCGTATCGCAGTCAAGAGCGGATGGACAAGGAAATCACGACGATCGTTTCGAACAACTCGAACTTCATCAAAGGCAAGCCGGGCGAACCGGTGCTCGTCTCCTGGGATGACGCCACGACCATGTTCCACGAATTCGGGCACGCTCTTCACGGATTGTCATCGAACGTAACGTATCCAACTCTGTCGGGTACCGCGGTCGCTCGCGACTACGTCGAGTTCCCTTCGCAGCTTCTAGAACATTGGCTTTCCACGCCGGAGGTGCTTCAGAAGTACGCCCTTCACTATCAAACCGGAAAACCAATCCCACAAGCTCTCGTCGACAAGATCAATAAGGCATCGACTTTCAACCAAGGCTTTGCTACAACGGAATACCTGTCATCTGCGCTGATCGATATGAAGCTTCACCTCGCCGGTTCCGCAAAGATCGATCCCGACAAGTTTGAACGCGAGACGCTTGCTTCTCTCGGAATGCCTAAGGAATTGGTGATGCGCCACCGCACACCACAGTTCGCTCACGCGTTCGGCAGCGACGGATATTCGGCCGGTTACTATAGCTACCTCTGGTCGGACGTGATCACCGCCGATTCGTTCGGCGCATTCGTCGAAGGGATAGGGCCGTACGATAAGGTGGTCGGAAAGAAACTAGTCGATAACATTTTCTCAGTCGGCAACACCATCGACCCCGCCGAAGCCTACCGAAAATTCCGCGGCCGCGATCCAAAGGTCGAGGCGTTAATGAAAAAGCGTGGCTTCCCGGTGAAATAACGCTAGTGTCGGTAGCCCGCACGTAAGTAAGGTCTACTGACACATAGGTTATCTCTCTTTGATTCCCAAATTCCGCATCCGACGGTACAGGTGACTGCGATCGACTCCCATCTCATCGGCGGCCTTCGTAACATTGCCGTCGTGCTCTGCCAATTTGTGAAGAATAAACTCCCGCTGGTATGCGTCGGTTGCGGCTTTGAATGATGGGAAGCGAAAGCTGGATGCGGGCTTTTCATCCGTGAACCCAAGCTCGGGCAGATCGGCCGCGGCGATCTTCTGCTTGCCGTTCATTATGATGACGCGTTCGATGGTGTTCTTGAGTTCGCGAACGTTACCCGGCCAGGTGTGATTCTGGAGACGCTCGATCGCATCGGGCTGAAAGGTTTTCGCGCGCTTGCCATTGTCAGTTGAGAAGCGTTGGTTGAAATGCTCGATCAGTGCGGGCGCGTCTTCCAGCCGTTCTCGGAGCGGCGGGACTTGGAAAGGGATGACGTTCAGTCGATAGAAAAGATCGTGGCGGAAATTTCCGTTATCGATCAGATCTTCCAACCGCTTGTTCGTCGCGGAGATCACCCGGACATCAACCGAGATCGGCTTATTACTGCCGACCGGTTCGAATCGCTGCTCTTCCAACACCCGCAGCATCTTCGCCTGCACGCGAGCCGACATATCACCGATCTCATCCAGGAACAGCGTCGCGCCGTCAGCCACTTCAAACTTCCCCTTCTTCGAAGTCGTGGCACCGGAAAACGCTCCCTTCGCATGCCCGAAAAGTTCCGACTCGACCAACTCTTCCGGCAGCGCCGCGGAGTTTATCTCAACGAACGGAGCGCCTCTGCGTTTCGATTGTGAATGGATGGCTCGGGCGACCAGCTCTTTACCGGTTCCGCTCTCGCCAGAGATCAGGACACGACCATCCGACGGAGCAACGATCGCGATCTGCTTACGCAGTGCCCGCATTGCGATAGATTCGCCGACCATCACAAATTCGTCCGCGATCTCTTTCTGAAGCTGCTCGTTCGCGCGTTCCAGCTCGCGTTGGCGGATAGCGTTCTTGACGGTCAGAACCGTTCGCTCGAGGCTTAAGGGCTTTTCGATAAAGTCGAACGCTCCGAGTTTCGTGGACTTCACCGCAGTCTCGATGTTCCCGTGGCCCGAGATCATTACGACCGCGGAATCATTTCCCTCTTCACGCAGTCGCTTGAGCGTATCGAGACCGTCGATCCCTTTGCCCAACCAAATATCAAGCAGTATGCACGCGAAGTTCTGCGATGCGGCCGCCTTCAGACAAGCCTCTCCCGTCGCGGCTGTCTCCACCGCGAATCCTTCATCTTCCAACACCCCGCGAAGCGTGTCACGAATGCCAGGCTCGTCGTCAACAATTAGAATTGAATGCTGCATTAAATAGCGTTTGCGATCGGCAACTCCACTATGAACTTCGCGCCGTTCGGCTGGTTCGGGACGGCTTTGATCTTGCCGTGGTGTTCGGTGATTATCCGATGCACGATGGCGAGGCCCAAGCCGGTTCCGCGGCCTTTGGTGGAGAAGTACGGCTGGAACAGTTTCGGATAATCTGCCGGATCGATACCGCGGCCGTTGTCGCCGATCTCGACGACTATCAGGTCGCGGGCGGATTCCAGTCGAGACGTGATCGAAACTCGCTTCAACTCCTCATCTCCCGGAGCCTCGATCGCGTTATCGATCAGGTTTACGAACACTCTTTTTAACTGCTCATCGTCTATCATCGCCGCGGGCAGATCCTCCGCCAAACGAATGTCGACCTCGACCTCCGCTCGTCCATCATATAACGCTGTTGCCTGTCGAACGACCTCGTTTACATCCCACAATTCGAGCCGCGCGTTCGGCAGACGTGCAAACCGTGAAAACTCATCAACCATCGATTTCAGGCTCTGAACTTCGCGCAGGATCGTCTCGGTTCCGTCGTTCACGATCCGAGCATTGGCGTCGTCAAAACCGCCGACGGTCACCGGCTGGGCCGCAAATCGTTTGGCAATTCTCTCGGCGGAAAGCTGGATCGGGGTTAGCGGGTTCTTGATCTCGTGTGCCATCCGCCGAGCAACTTCCT
>JBEBGW010000507.1:0-2308 GCA_040081025.1 Pyrinomonadaceae bacterium
AATATTCACCGATCTTATGAAACTTCGGCCCTTCGACGGTCGGATGCTTTTCGTGTCCGTCGAATACCATCACGCCATCGTCTAACAGCCGTGTTCCATCCGGACTCATCTTGTTCACCACGAGTACGCTTTTGATCCCCGAACGGCTCCCGGCAAACGCGTGAACAAGATACGCGTTCCCATTCGTATCCCACAACGGACTCGGATCGATCCAGCCCTTCGCCTCTTTGACTAATAGCGGTTTCGACCATTCTCCTCGCGGATCGCGAGTCTTCGTCATATAGATGCCGAAGTCCGGATCACCGTAGTAGCTATAGAATTCGCCGTTGTGATGTCTGATCGACGGAGCCCAAACTCCGCCGCCATGCTGAGGTTTGCTGAAGACGTCCTTAGGATACTGATCGCGAAACACGTGGTTCACGATCGTCCAGTTGACTAGGTCTTTCGAGTGCAGTATCGGAAGCCCGGGAGCGGCATTGAAGCTCGACGCGGTCATCCAGAAATCATCGCCGACTCGGACTACATCCGGGTCGGAATAGTCTGCGTGAATGATCGGGTTCTTATAGGTTCCATCGCCGTTATCGGCTACCCAAACCTTCGAAACATCGGCTTGCGAATACACGTTCACCCACGCAATACCCGCAAGCATCGCCGCCAGAACTATCTTGCTTGTCATAACTTATTTGGAACCGTTTATGCCCGATTCGACCTCGAGACGCTGGGCTTTCTGCGTCTGCACAAGGTGATCGTGCATTGCCTTTTCCGCCGCTTCAGGGTCGTGGTCGCGAAGTGCCCGGTAGATATTGTGATGCTGCTCGGCTGACTCCTTCAGATCTTTTGCACGCTTGACCGTCTTGCTTCGGTATTCGAACAGGATCGTCGCGACCATGTTCATCAGCGACGTGAGTATGCGATTTCCCGAAGCTGCCGCTACGATCTGGTGAAACCGCATATCGTGGACCAGATACTGCTCCGGCTCGTTCAACGACGCGTACATTCCTGCGATCTCTTCAGCAAGCGTCGTCATCTGTTCGCTCGTAACACGTTTGGCAGCCATGCCCGCAATGCTCATTTCAAGCGCAAGCCGAGCCTCGAACATCTCGTCCGACGTGAATCCGTGAAGGGCGGAGAGCATCCGCAAAGGGGAACTGTCGAGCGTTGGCGATTCATCGCGAGCGGCTACGAACGTTCCCGCACCTTGTTTGGAGAACAATATCCCGACCGCCGAGAGTGAGCGAATGCCCGCTCGAAGTGTCGGCCTACTTACCCCCAGGATCTTCGCAAGATCGCGCTCCGGCGGGAGCTTATCGCCAGCGGAGAGTTCACCGCTGTGAATCATTTCGCGCAGGCGTGCAGCAACCTCTTCGGCGGTCGAGCCGTTCCGATTGCTGGCCAGGTTCTTGAACACTGCGGGGTTTTTCTCCGACATTTTAATAATCCCGAAACTATCGCAAGTCTACTCCACCCTCGTCAGACCACCAACTATGGCTGGTTTGCCGCGAACACCTTTATCAGGATCATCGAAAATCCCTTGCCAGTTACAGTCCGCTGATGCGGAGTTCCGCGCGGGACGATGATCAGATCACCCTTTTTGATCGCGACCTTCTGCCCGCCCGTCGCGGTCTTGCTACGCCATTCGCCCGGCGAGATCTGGTTCGGCTCGACCAACGTGCCGCCCAACATCAGCGTTGCGTCGCCATCGAGTACGTAATAGATGTCGTCCGAACCGTCGTGAACCTCGTGCAAGTCGTTCTCACGCTTGTCATCGTGAAACACAGCTACACGCATCTGAACTCCAGTCGCGGCGACGACATCAAGATTCTGATTCCCATCCTTCACTGCGAGCTCTTTGGTAATATCCGAAACCTGCTGCTTCGACTTCACCACAAACGGCCTCGAAGCTGTGCTCGGCCCTTGGGCATTCGCCGCAACGACAAGTGCGGCGACACAACATAAGATCAAAATTAGCTTTCTCATTTCTTCCTCGTTTTCGCGATCAGCCAACGAGCGAGATCGTTAGCGGCATTGAAATTTTGAAAATCCCCTGGCAGCCGTCGACCGTCGACGTATTCGTTATACAACCACGGATCGCCGATCACGAACACCCTTCCATTGCCGTGCATAGAGATCGCCATGATCGTATCGCCGTTGGCTGAAACGACCGGCTGAGCATTTCCCGACAACGACAGCGTCGCAACTTCTTTCACGAACACTTTCTTCGTATTCGAAAAGATCTCGTTCCCAGCCGCGATCTCGATTCCGCCCATCTTATAGTCGTTGTTAAGAACGTCAAACTTTCGGTCCTTGT